>JARRRH010000064.1:11011-20009 GCA_037380925.1 Deltaproteobacteria bacterium
CACAATCCATGCCAAAGATCTAAGTGACTCAGAATCCGAGGCGCCTCCAACGGAAGGTGACCGGCCTCGGATAAGGGGGAGGCTTGCCCAGGCGCTGGAGGCCTATCAGCGAACCAGTGGCGCAGATCTTCCGCCGACCGACGTTCACGAAGACCATGCTGCCAGAGTCCAGGATCAAACATATCAGAAATTGATCGATGAGGGCAATCAACGCCAAAAAGATGGTGACCTTCAGGCCGCTTTGGCTGTCTATCGACGGGCATTGGCAATAAAGCCCGATGCCCCGCGGCTTAAAGAGTTGATTGAAAACTGTGAGCAAGAGAGGCAGCGACAGGCTGACATACAAGTAAAAATGACCGCTGGCCGGCAGGCCTTTCAGAAAGGCGATTTTCAAGCCGCCATTTCTGCCTTTGGAGGCGTCCTGGAACTGGATGCCAATTCAGCTGAAGCCCGTCAATGGCTGGCGCAGGCAAAGACCGAAAACGATGCACACAAATGGGTAATGCGAGGTGACGATCTTCTCGAAGCGGACCATATTGAAGACGCTTTGGAAAACTTTGATCGTGCCCTGAAACTGAAACCCCACGATGAAGCGATCAGGGCACGTCTGGAAAAGGCCCGGCAGGCTAAGGCATTGGAGGATCGAATTGGAGTGCTCATCGATGCGGCCGCAAAGCAGCTTATAGATGGTGACCACGAAACGGCTGCAGGAGCGATTACAGAGGCTTTTGCCCTTCAACCGCAAAACAAAGAACAGCTCGCTCAGTTGGAAAAGTTGAAGAAACAGCTATCCGCCAGCCAGTCCAGCGCAGAATCGGTGGTTTCTGCCGAAGAGTCCCTGGGGGGTAAAACCATTCACCTGGAGAGCCCTGACCGGTTTTTGCAGGCGCTCTCAAAACGATCTTCAGCAAAGAGGCTGGACGAGGCCGGGGCCGGATCTGTTGATGAACTCGAAAATGAGGAACGACGAAACTCCACAATGCCACGCTGGCTCAAACCCATTATGGTTTTACGGGCGGCAGCGGACTTGGTTTTTAAAAAGCCCGAGCAGGCCAAACTCCGAAAACGGGGACTGATTGCAATCGCTATAGTTATTGTGGCCCTAATTTCCATTTGGGCCCTGGTGGCCGGATCGCCTGAAAATAAAATAGAACGGCTGCTTCAAAAGGGTCACTACCGCAGCGGCCTGATTCTGGCGGACAAGGCCTTGGCCAAAGCCCCGCATAATGAGAGACTACGGACGCTGGCCACCGCCGCGCTGCTCAAACAGGCCCTTGGCGGTGGGCTGCCAGAGATGAACCAAAAGCGTTACCAGGCAGCCTGGGACGTTCTGACTGAAGCGGCCGGGCAGCCAGGGACGTTCTGACTGAAGCGGCCGGGCTGAGTCGCAACAACCCTGACGGCCAGATATATCTGGGATTTTTGGCGTGGTCTACCAATCTGGATCAATACTTTCACGAACACCAATCCGGCAAAAAACTGGTGATCTATCGCGATGAAACCGCCATTGCATCCTTGAACCAGAAATGGGACGCCAACACCGGACAGT
Organism: Deltaproteobacteria bacterium; assembly: GCA_037380925.1. Taxonomy (GTDB): domain Bacteria; phylum Desulfobacterota; class DSM-4660; order Desulfatiglandales; family HGW-15; genus JARRRH01. The sequence goes on from JARRRH010000064.1 coordinate 12,561, forward strand.
ACAGGTTTGTACTTGATCAGCTCGCCGGCCGGGAAGACGCTTTCGTCCCCATACGAGAGCGCGTATTCCGCGAGCTGAATTGGCTCAAGACAGCGGTCTTTGTGGACCTGAAGGCCGTCGAGCAGCTCAAAGCAGACATTCAGACGGCATTGGACAGCGGTAAACAAAAAGACCTTCCGGGTATCTTAGATGATTTTGAAGCCAAGTTTCCTGAAGTCGGCGGCATCGATCTTCTCAGGGAAGATCTGTCTTCCTACATCGTCCTGTATGACGCAATAGAGGCAAAGCGCATTTTAGAAGTTGCCGATCTATTGGATTCAAGGCTTTTCGTGACGCCACTTTTTGTTGCAAAACTGGAGCAGCTTCGCGGCACCACGCTTCCCCCACCGGCTCAGATCGATGCATACAAACGTGCCGCTCTGGCCTGGAAAGCAGGAATGGGCACACAGGCGGTGGCCCTGCTCGAGCCACTGGTTTCAGGAGAATGGGGCGCTGCGGCCACAGCCCAAATTGCCCGTTACCAGCGTGTCTTGGAACGTATCGCTGAGCTTGAAAAAACGGCCGGCACAGCCGCCCATGGTCCGTTGCTGCTCTCGCTTTACAACGACCTGAAACCCGGCCGGGATGACTTTTACATCCAACAACTGGAAAAAGAGCTGCAGGCCGTTCAAAAGGAACAAATCGATACGATCCAACACGCCTTGGCCAGCGCGACTCGCAACTGGCAAGCCTATCAGCAATATGGCGGTATTTCGGGGCTGTTGCGGCTGGAAAACCAAGTATCGACGATGTACCGGCAGCAGGCCGCTCGTCTCCGTGCTGCTGCCAAAGATGTGAAGACGGCTGATCGTCTCAGCTCTCTATTGGGTCAAAAACCTTCGAGGGAATTGGATTTATTGAAGAAAAAAGTCACTGGCGAAGTGGATTTGCAGTTGCTCCGGCTAAAGGATCTGGAGGGTATTCTGGATCCTAACATATTGTCAGCCAAACTCGACCTGCTACCCGAACCTTGACATGGGAGGTTATGGCGTGGAATCGAAAATGGATAAGCCGGTTTTCAGGCAGGCGCTTGAAGAACATAGTGCCGAAGGGCTTGAAATAATGATGGGCGTGTCATCTTTCACGGCACATGGGATCATTTACATTTTAGCTGGGTTGATGCTGGCGATTTTTGTCTGGTCCTTTTTCGGCAAGGCGGATGTGATCGTCTCGGCGCCGGGGCGCGTCGAACCGGACCCCAAGACCAGAGGGGTCTATTCGCCCACGGATGGGGAGTTGGTAAACGTATACGTGACTGAGGGCACCACGGTTGCTAAAAACGATCTGGTGGCCAGAATCAAGGCGTCGGCTGCCATTCAGGCGGCCGCTGAAAGTGTCAAGGCGCGGCTGCGCCTTAATCAGGCCGAACGGGAACGGGACCTTTTTCCACAGAAAAAAAGAATAATGCAAAAAGAGCTGGAGAACCTGGAGCAGCAGATTGAAAACAAGCAGAAGGAATATCAGAAACTTACTAAGGAGGGGTTGCGCAAGCTTTCCGAAGAGCAGAAAAATCAGCTGAAGATCGCCAGAAACAAGCTCGATGAGGCCAGAAGGCAGATGAAAAGCGAAAAGAGCCTGTATGAAAAGTACGAGCGCCTGTTGAGTACTACCGGTGGGGGCGGAATATCCAAGAAACAGCTGGAGGAGCAACGCAATGCTTATCTCAAAGCCGCCGACGTAACCAGACGGCTTATGGCGGAGATGGAAAACCTGGAGCTCGACTTCAGCAAGCAGCACACTAAAACTGGAGAAAAGATCGATAATACCTATGTGGAACTTCTGCGCCTGCGGTATCAATATGAACAGAAGCGCCAGGAGACTGAAGACGCCGAGGCAGCTGTTGAAATCAGCTACCGGATAGCCCTGGCTGAATGGGAGGCTGCCGCGCGAATCGGCTTTGATGATTTGGATCAGGACAATTTCTTAAAAATTACAGCGCCCGTGTCGGGTGAGGTGACGGATGTCGCCTATACCCAAACCGGAGAAAAGGTCCAAGCAGCCGTTCCTATTGTATCCATCGCATCGGCCCGGGCGCGAAGGGTGATTGCCGTATCGATCGAGGACCGGGATCGCGGCCTGCTTAAAGTGGGCCAGACAGTCAAGTTGAAATTTGCGGCTTTCCCGTTCCAGCGCTACGGATTCATAAAAGGCAGGCTGGAGTATATTTCTCCGACGACCACATCGTCTGGAAATATGGAAAAGGGGGAGCAGCCGGTTTATAAAGGCCGTGTTAGTCTGGATCGAGATTTTTTCATGGTCAATGGCGAGAAAGTCTACCTGCGCTACGGGATGACGGCCATATCAGAAATCGTCGTCAGAAACCGAAGGTTCATTGACCTGGCTTTGGATCCGTTCAGAAACTTGAAAGGCTGATGCGCCGAACGTCCGGTCGCTTCTGGTTTCAGGGTTATCGTTGGGGATGGTGTGTATCGGTATAATAATTCTATAGTTAGGAGGAGGGCAACATGAAAGAACTCGTCAGGATTGATGATGAAGTGATCACCGAAGAAGATTTTATCCTTCATCTCAAATTGAACCATCAATTTTTGCCGTTATTGGAATCCATGATAAAAGATAAAGTGACGATTCATGCAGCAAAAAAGAGGAAACTTGAGACGACGGTCGAAGAGATGCAAAAAACGGCCGATGATTTTCGCCTTACTTTAGGGCTTCACCGGGCGCAAGATACGTACGAATGGTTGGAACGCTTGGGCATTTCAGTGGACCAGTTCGAAAACTTTATCAATGAACAGCTTTTAAAAAGTCAAATGATAAAGGCCGTGACCCCCAAGACAGCGGTTGAGGAGTACTTTAAGCTCAATTCGCCCAAATTCGATACCGTCGATATTTATCGGATCGTCACCGACAGCGAGGACAAAGCCAAGGAGGTTGTGGCGCTATTGGAGGAATCAAGCGATAGCGTTGATGAGATCGTTGAAGAATTCTCGCCGGAAGATCAATCTCAAGGCGAATGTAAAAAGATGAATGCCGTTGGCCGGGATCAGCTGGAAGATGAAATCAGTGCCAAGGTTTTCAGTGCAAACGTTGGCGACGTCCTTGGGCCCTTTCAGATGAAGGGCAAAGCATTGTATGAAGTCGTCTTGGTCGTCGATAACCATCCTGCCGAACTTAGCGAAGCGGTTCGCGATCAAATAGTTAAGACGATCTACAATGATTGGCTGCAAAAGCGCTTTGAAGATCACAGCGTTACGCTGGCCTGAACCTCGATCCGAAAGCATGGTCCTTTAATCATTCAAAATCCCAATACCCGAGAGGTATCCTTTTGAGCCAGGTAACCACTGCAGAATTTTTATCCAAGGTTGAAGCACTATCGCCGTTCAACGAACATGAATTAGAAGCATTGGCCCAAATAGCCGAAACCCGCCATTTTGAATTTGGTGCTCAGATTCTCAAGGCAGGGGATATCGGAGAAGGCCTTTATGTCGTTGGCAAAGGGCGTGTTCGACTTCTGGCCGAAGAGCGCGGCAAAGAACACAGTGTCGGGGTTCGCAAAACAGGCGGCACTTTTGCAGAGGGATCCGTGCTGGAAGCTCAGCCCATCGAATACAGCGTTCGCGCCTCGGGAAAAGCAGAGATTCTGGTTTTTCCAAGGGCCCCTTTCAAAACCATATTGGATGCCAATCCCGCGGCGCGTGATTTCATCGTGCGTTATCTTGCTCTGATGGTGGCGGGCGGTTTCGTCACACGCCTTTTCAATCTCAAGGGTGAGTCTGACCGAAGCCAGGTAGAAAGCATCGTGCAGAGCATTGGTGTTAAACGTGTCCACGAGGGCGATCAAATCGTCCAACAGGACGACAGCGATGATCAGCGCCTGTACGTTATCAAAGAGGGCCAGGTGAGTCTTGTCAGAAAAGAGGAGGGGATCGAGTTCACCCTGGCTGTGCTGGGGCCAGGCGAGGTGTTCGGTGAAAAGGCCTGTCTTTTATATAAGCCGCAGCAGACCAGCGCGGTGGCAAAAAGCAATGTCGTTTTGATCGTAATACCACAGAAATCGCTCCACGCGGTTATCGAACAGACGCCTGGACTGATAAAGGTATTGGAGGATCGGATTCAGTTTCGTGAAACGGAGTTGAACCGCCAGATCAAGCTTGCCGAGCAGCGAAAAAGCCGCTTTCAATTTGACCTGGGTGCCAAGCCCAAATTCGGAGAGCGAATCCTTAAACGGTTTGCCTATATCGAGCAGGCCGAACAGATGGATTGCGGCGCTGCATGCATGGCGATGGTTTGCAAACACTATGACATCCCAATGACGGTCGGCAAATTAAGGGAGATGGTCAATGTCACCGCCGATGGGGCAACCATGGAGAGCCTCGCCCGGGTAGGAGAGTCCTTGGGATTTGCCACCAGGGGGGTTCGCTGCACCTATGACGCCTTGCTGGGCTTCGAATTGCCTTTTATCGCCCACTGGGAAGGTTACCATTTCATCATTGTGTACGGGATAGCTAAGAGCCAGATCTGGGTGGCCGACCCCGCGGTGGGCCTCAAGAAGATGACCGCTCATGCCTTCGAACGCGGATGGACTGGCAATTGCCTGTTGTTCAGTCCGACCGACGAAATGGCTCAGATGCACGTTGAACGTTCGCCCTGGTTGCGGTTTTTAGGCTATCTGGTGCCATTCAAGAAAATAGTGCGCGATCTGTTGTTAGCGGCTTTGATCATTCAGGTTCTGGGGCTGGCGCAACCGATCATAATTCAAAACATCTTAGACCGCGTGATGGTGCACAACAACTACCACTTGCTCAACGTCATGGTGGTCGGTCTTGCCATCGCACTGGTGTTCAGTCGTCTTACCGGCTATCTGAGTGCCTATCTTTCGAATTTTATGATTCGAAAGATGGATTTTAACATGATCAGCCACTTCTATAAGCATGTGCTGGCATTGCCGTTGGATTTTTTTGTGAAACGCAAAACGGGCGACATCATGGCGCGCTTTCAGGAAAACGATACGATTCGTCGTTTTATGACTGAGACAAGCATCAGTACAGTTCTCAATACGATCATGGTGTTCACCTATCTGGGTGTTATGTTTATGTACAACGTGACCCTGACCTTGCTATTGGTAGCCTTTCTGCCGCCCATCATCGTCCTGACCGTATTGGCAACCCCGAAATACAAGGATTATGCGCGGCGTGTCTTCTCTGCTAGTGCTTCGACCGATTCAACGCTCGTCGAAACCCTCAGCGGCATCGAAACCGTTAAAGGGATGGGCAGCGAGCGCGCATTGCGGTTGAGATGGGAAAAGGGCTATGCCGAGGTGCTCGATCTGCGTTACCGTTTTGGCATGTTTGCGGCGTTGGTCGGCTCGGCCAGCGAACTGCTGCAAGCAGGGGCAACGCTGACATTGTTATGGGTGGGATCAAAAATGGTGCTCAATCAGCAGCTGACGATCGGTCAGCTGATGGCATTCAACACCCTCATCGGCAGTGTCATGACGCCGCTGATTCAGTTGGTAGCGGTGTGGGATGAATTCAATCAGACCCTTGTCTCCATGGAGCGGCTGGGGGACGTTCTGGACATTGATCCCGAGCAGCGACCCAGGGATATGCCCTCAATGATAGTTCTTCCCGACTTGAAGGGCCAAATCCGCTTTGAAAATGTTTTTTTCCGTTACGGCGGCAAAGAAACACCATATGTGCTGGAAAACATCGATGTAGAGATCGACGCCGGCTCGACGGTGGCCATTGTCGGCCAAAGTGGATCGGGCAAGACCACCTTGGCAAAGCTGCTGGTGGGGTTTTACCAACCGGTGGAGGGCAACGTCTTGGTGGATGGTCACGATATGAAGACGCTAGACATGCGGCACTTCCGATCTCAAGTGGGGTATGTAATGCAGAGCAATCTGCTCTTTTCCGGCACGATCAGCGAAAACATCGCCATAGGGGATCCCAATCCTGACCGTCAGCGCCTTGTCGAAGTGGCCAAGTTGGCCGATGCGCACGGGTTTATCAGCAATTTGCCCCTTGGCTATGAACAGCGGGTGGGCGAGCAGGGCAAAGGCTTGTCTGGCGGACAGATTCAACGCATTTGTATCGCTCGGGCGCTGTACCACGACCCTAAGTTGCTCATTTTCGATGAGGCGACTTCGGCCCTGGACAGCGATTCGGAACATCAGATTCAGGACAGCATGAAACAGATCCTCAACGGCCGGACGGCAGTGTTTATAGCGCACCGACTAAGCACGGTCATGAATGCGGACCGCATCTTGGTGCTTTACGATGGGGCTATAACCGAGGCTGGAAATCACCAGGAACTCCTTGCCAAGAAGGGCATGTATTTTCATCTTGTTCAAAAGCAGATCGCCAACTCGCCCATTACTCCATAGGCAGCTATAGCGATCAGAAGGGGTGAACTTCATTCACGGTTTTCATGGGGCTGCTGGTTCCTTTACTGCTGAGGAGTATTTCACAAAGATCACCCCCTCAATGGGAATGGCCTATACCAGATTGGCGCTTGAGGTTGTCGATCCGAAAGAAGGGGGCAATCTGGTCCAGAACTGTCAGCAGCGGCAGTGAAATTTCACACAAATGTCGCCGGTGACCCATGCCGGCAAAACACCAGAAAAAAGATAATGAAATTTTGCAGGAATTTGAGGCAAGATACTATCTTTGAATAGCGCTTATTTTCTATAAAATACAGCTGCTTTATGTGTGATCTGCACGCCCCCCCTGATCGCTTCGCTGAGGGGATAGGTCGCCTGAATAGGTCCTGCATATGCTGGGGTCGCAGATTCAAATCCTTCTGCCCTGACAAATAAAAAACTGATAGGTCTATGTTTGCAGGCAGCTACGGTTACTCTAATAATGTCCGATAACATCCACTTATCGGTCACCATTATTGTTGCATTTCAGACCGGTTCTCGGTTGCGCTGGGCTTGTCGTCCAATTCAGTTCAATGAATAACTCTTAAAGGACGATGACAGAATTGCGGGGCATCGCTGTGTACCGTCGGGTGGTTGTTTGGGGCTTGGTTTTATGTGAGCCGGAAGGGGCCGGTAACGATGGCCGGTGACCTGTTTGTCAACACCCTCATTGGAGCGACGGAAACGCATCGACTTTAGGGATATGGTGAACATTCTAAAGATTTATAGTTTTCAAACCGATTTAATGTTTGAAATTCTGCCAGAACTCCCTTTCGCTTGCACGCACCTGCCCTGATCGGCTTTCGTGACAAAAGACAACCTTGAAAAGGCCAATGGCGGCCATACCAAGTTTTTGAGCCGACTTCCGGCCACCTACAAAGAGTGCTCACGGGCGATTGAAGAAGCCGTAAACGCAGGTAGTTGGATCGACCTTGGCAGCCTGGCCGAGACAACGCCGCCGCAAAAACGCCCTGCGGCAGTATACCGGGCGCACGAGGCAACAATCCGTCTGTATGATCGAAATTACCGTG
>JARRRH010000065.1:0-8076 GCA_037380925.1 Deltaproteobacteria bacterium
GAAAAGGATGGCGGAACTCTCCATAGCCATCAGCCCTCCTTCGCTAAAGCTTCGGAGGGCTCTCCTCGCCATTCATCCCCGTGGCAAGCCACGGGGCATTCTGGCGAAGGAGAGTAAAATCACCCCTTGTGTAAAAACAAACACTTATGCGACTAAAAAGCTCATTTCAAAGTTATTCTGGACACCAGTGCTGACGGACACAAACATATAACAAAAAATAGGCGAATTCACCATGAAACTTGCAAATCTGTAGCAAACCCTATATTTTGCATTTTTAGGAACCACCCCTTTCCGCTTCAATCAGAGTGCCGGTCTCCTGTTCCAGAAGTTCCCGTAATAATTCCCAAAGGGGCAACGACGAGGCTGGATTTTTAGGGAGCCGACGACAACCCCCCGACGGCCCCCGAACAACCGAGAATTTCTTCAAGTTATTCCTGGGAGGTGACACTGGGAAAGGTTTCGCGTGATGTTCGGATACTTGAAAATAGTTGAACGCAAAATTAAGGAAGCCATAGAGAGAGGGGAATTCGACAACCTCCCGGGGCAGGGGAAGCCCCTCCTTCTTGAAGAGGACAGCCACATCCCCGAGGAGCTTCGTGTCGCTTACAAGATATTGAAGAACGCCGACTGCCTGCCGCCTGAGCTTGAGGCCAAAAAGGAGATCCGCCAGATGGAAGATCTCCTGGCCAACATCCCCGATGAAAAAGAGCGATACAAGCTCATCAAGAAAATCAATTACATGATCATGAAACTGAATATGATGGGCAAGAGATCGCCGCTCTTTGAAGAAAAGCAAATCTATTACAAGAAACTCGTTGACAAAATAAGCCAAAAATGATTATCCCGTGTCGCGAATAAAGCGGCCAGGAGCCCTCGCCTATGGACATAAAAAGGGACTACTATGAGGACGTCCAGCTCTTCAGTTCCGGGGTGGTTGCCTTCTGGTTCATCGCCCTCATCATTTTTCTTGCCCTGTTTCCCTCTCTCTTCAAAAATTATTACGTGTATGTGGCTAATTACATGGCCATCAATGTCATTGTGGCTATCGGACTCAACATTCTCGTAGGGTACACCGGCCAGATCTCCTTGGGTCACGCCGGCTTTTTTGCGATCGGTGCTTATACAACCGTCACGCTCATGCTGAAAGTCCATCTGCCTTTTATTCTGGCTCTGCCTGCCGCAGCGTTGGCCACCGCCTTGTTCGGTTTTCTCATAGGGCTCCCGGCCTTGCGGTTGGAAGGACCTTACCTTTCCATTGCCACCCTCGGATTCGGGTTGACGATTACCCAGGTGATCGGCAGGATCGATTTTTTTGGAGGGCGTCAGGGTTTGCATGCCCCTGAATTGGCCATCGGTCCCTGGCATTTGGACTCGGACAGGGATTTTTATTATCTGCTGCTTACCATGACCGTCATCTTGACCCTCACCGCTCGCAACCTCATCAAGACCAAGGTGGGCCGAGCCTTCGTCGCCATCAGGGATGCAGACATCGCAGCGGAGACCATGGGAGTCAACATTATGTATTACAAGACCCTGGCTTTTGCTGTGAGCGCTTTTTACACCGGGCTGGCGGGAGGCCTCTATGCTTTCGTGCTTCGCTTTATCGAACCCCAGCTGTTCAGTTTGCTCATGTCCATTATTTTCCTGGCCATGGTCGTGGTTGGCGGTTTAGGTTCCATATTCGGTGCCATAACAGGCGCTTGTCTTCTTTCCTGGCTGGACCTGGAGTTGCGTAACATCCTCAGCATTCCTTATCTTGGCACGTGGTTAGAAGCCCTCTCCAAGAGCTATTTTTCCATCACGGGCGTGTCGAACATTCAGCTTATTATATACGGACTCATCATGGTACTCATCATGTTGTTCGAACCCCTCGGCATATATGGTTTCTGGATCCGTACAAAAATTTACTGGAAGACGTGGCCCTTTTGAGGGAGGCCGCAGAACCTATGCGCTATTAGAAGTGGCTCAAGAGCGTTGTATCTCTGATTTCCTTGCGGACTTGAAATCCGAATATCGAAGCACGAAATCTGAAACAATTACCAAATGACCAAAATTCAAATGACATAAACAAGTTGTTGCTTACATGAAGCTCCCATGGCCGAGTTATGTGGTTTGAACATTTGGACATTTGGATTTTGAAAATTGTTTCGAGTTTCGATATTCGAATTTCGAATTTGCACCGTTTGTTTCTCGAAAGGACAAAGAGTCTCATCGGTTCTGATGGTAACAGAAAGTGGTTTACCAGATTAGTTGATTATGAATGATTTTCTACAGATGATCGCCGGAGGTATTGCCGTGGGAAGCTCTTACGCCTTGATGGGGCTTGCCATGGTCATCATATACAAGACCTCGGAGGTGGTCAATTTCGCCCAGGGGGAAATGTCCCTGCTTTCGGTCTTCCTCACTTACATGGTGATTGAATTTTACGGGGTTCCCTATTACGTCGCGTTTCCTGTCGCCCTCCTCTTTGCCGTATTTCTCGGGTGCTTCCTTGAATTCGCCGTTCTGAGACGGGCCAAAGAGCCGAACGTCGTGGGCATGATCATTATCACCATCGGCCTAGAGATGATTCTCATGGGGTTTGTTTCTTGGAAATTTGGCGCCGAGCCCAAGACCATGGCCTTCCCCATCTCTCCTTACTCCAGCGTGAATGTCGGCACTGTGTTTGTAAGTGGGCTGGAAGCCCTCACCTTTGTCGTGGCTTTAACCGTCGTGGTTATACTCCTCCTTTTTTTCCGATACTCCAAGCTGGGCATTGCCATGAAGGCCACGCAACAGAACAATACCGCTGCAAGGCTCATGGGGATCCGGACCAAGCGTATTCTCATGATCACCTGGGGCATCTCTTCTCTGGTGGGCTGCATAGCCGGCCTCCTTATTGCGCCCACCATCATGCAGCCTTACATGATGTGGGACCCCATGCTTAAAGGATTTGCAGCCGCTGTGCTGGGCGGCATGACCTCCCTCCCGGGTTCTGTTTTTGGCGCCTATATGATCGGCCTCATCGAAAACCTCTTCGGGGGTTACATATCCATCGAATTTAAGTCGGTGGTGGCTTTCGCCATTATCGTTCTGGTGCTGTGCCTTAAACCGAGCGGGCTCTTTGCCCGTCACTATGTGAAAAAAGTGTAGGATTTGTTTCTCAGGAGTAAACCATTGCCAGAAAGGAGAGGAGCATGAAAAAGAAAGGGATTTGGCTGATGTTGGTAGTGCTTGGGCTGGTGCTGGGTTCCGTTCCGGGTGCCGGGGCAGAAGAGGGTGTAACCGATACGGTGATTCATATTGGTCAGTGGGGACCCCAGACCGGTCCGGCGGCACCGTGGGGCGCGGTGGCTCGCGGTACGGGTGTGCTCTTCCAGATGATCAATGAGGAGGGCGGGATACACGGCCGGAAAATCGAGTACCACATGTTTGATGACGCTTACAACCCTGCAAAAACCAAGGCAGGGGTGAAGGAACTTCAGGAGGGTATAGGCATGTTCGGCTGGGCTTGCGGCGTGGGCACGGCCTGCGGCCTTTCCGTCAAAGACTATCTCATGGAGAGGAAGATCCCCTGGGTAGGGCCGGCTGCCGGCTCCCTTCACTGGATCTCCCCGCCCCAAAAATATCTTTTTGCGGTGTACCCACTCTATTACTCCGAAGCCAAAATTCTGTGCAAATATGCCGTGGAGACCTTGGGGAAGAAAAAGATCGCCATAGCTTACCAGAATGACGATTACGGCAAGAATGGTGTGGCAGGGGCTGAAGCGGAACTCAACAAACGGGGGTTGAAGCTCGCCGCAGCAGTCCCTGTGGAACTCTCGGACACAGACATGAGGCCCCATGTGATGCAGTTGCGCAAGGCAGAGGCCGATGTGGTTCTGTTGTGGGTCGCCCCCGGGCATGCAATCCGCCTCGTGGGTACTTCCCGTGCCATGAAGTTCAATCCCCGTTTCATGAGTACCAGCACCTGCTCGGACTTTGCCCTCATGATGATGATCAGCAAAGGATTGTGGCAAGGCGTGATTACAGCTAACTTTGGCGAACTTCCGGACGCCAAGACGCCCTTGATGGTCAAGTACAAGAAGGCTTTCGACAAGTATGCGGCCAAGGGCGAAAGATGGGGTGTTTTTTTCTATGCCGGCATCGGGTTTGTGGAACCCATGGTGGAAGGCCTGAAGCGGTGCGGCCGGAATCTTACAAGGGAACGTTTTGTGAAGGAGATGGAAGGCATTCAGGACTTTAAGGGGATTTTTGGCCGAATCAGCTATTCCGCCTATGAACCCAGCGACATTTACTGCAGGCAGGGCCAAAAAGAGGTCTTTCTGGCGGAGTGTTTGGAAGGAGGCAAGGCCAAGCAGCTCACCGGCTGGACGGAGCCTGATTGATGCACCCGGTTCCACACTCAGCTACTCTGAAAATAGGCTCGTAGGGGCGGGCTTTACCCCCGCCCCGTTTCGAGCACACCTAAAGTACGCCTCTCCATTTTTATCCGCAGGGCCGCATGCCCGCGGCCATGAACGCTTAGGGTTTCATCAAACAGCGACACATGACGTTTTTCAAAGTTGAAAACCTGTCTATTTCCTTTGGGGGCCTCGATGCACTCAGGGACATTTCTTTCGAAGTGGCCAAAGGCCAGATTTTTGCCATCATCGGCCCGAACGGGGCAGGAAAAACAACCCTTTTCAATTGCATAAACGGGATCTATCGTCCCAACAGGGGATCGATTCTCTTTAAGGGCAAGGGCATACAGGGCAAAAGGCCGGACCAAGTTGCCAGACTCGGCATTGCCCGGACTTTTCAGAACATCGAGCTCTTCTCCCATATGACCACCATGGAAAACCTTATGCTGGGCCGGCACAATTATATGAAAACGGGCCTGTTTCGGGGCGCCTTCATGTGGGGGAAGCGCTCTTATGCCGGTCGTGAGGAGGTGAGCCATCGTAAGAAAGTGGAAGAAATCATTGATTTACTGGACCTTCAATCGGTGAGGAACAAATTTGTGGGCTCTCTTCCTTACGGGATACAAAAACAGGTGGAGCTGGGCAGAGCACTGGCCCTCGAACCGGAGGTGCTCCTTCTGGATGAACCCTCTGCCGGCATGAACTCTGAAGAGAAGCAAGACATGATCTTCTGGATCAAAGACATCCAGGATACCTTGGGGGTCACCATCCTGCTTATTGAACACGATATGAAGATGGTGATGGACATCTCTGAACGCATTCTCGTCATCAATTTCGGGCGCATGATCATCGAAGGAACACCCGAAGAAGTGCAAAAAAACCCCGAAGTCTTGAAGGCTTATCTGGGAGAGGAAGATGTCCTCGGGGATGCTGCTTGAAATCAAAAACATTGAGACTTTCTACGGCCTGATCTATGCCATCCGGGGGGCCTCCCTGTCTGTTGAGGTGGGGACCATCACCGCTGTATTGGGCAATAACGGCGCCGGCAAATCCACGATCCTCAAGACGGTGATGGGGCTTATCGAAGACCAGCCCGACAAGGGGACTATTGAATTCATGGGGAGACGGATTGACGGGAAAGATACCGAGGACATCGTCCGTATGGGCATATCCTATGTCCCTGAAGGTCGAGAAGTCTTCGAGGAGCTCACGACCAAAGAAAACCTCCTTATGGGGGCTTACTTGAGAAAGGACCGTCTAGACGTCAAAAGCGACTTCGATCAGATCTATCGACACTTCCCGGTGCTCAAGGCAAGGGAGGACCAGTGGGCGGGGACCCTTTCCGGCGGGGAGCAGCAGATGCTCAGCATAGGCCGGGCCTTGATGAATCGGCCGACCCTTCTCTTCCTTGACGAACCCTCTCTGGGGCTTTCGCCCATCTTGGTCAACGAAATCTTCCGCATCATCAAGAACATCAATGAAGATGGAGTGACCATCCTCCTGGTGGAGCAGAATGCGCGTATGGCTCTGGCCATATCCGATTTCGGGCTCATTCTTGAGAACGGCCGCTTTGTGATGAAAGGGAAAGCCAATGATCTTATGGAAGACAAGGACGTGAAGGAGTTTTACATGGGAATCCGGTCTGAGGAATCCATCAAGGGCTATCTGCGATGGAAATGAAAAAAGCGGTGGAGATGAAATCTGCTCAGGCAAATTTCATAAACAGGTAAAAGTATGGAAACATCGCCCAGCATTTTCAGGGACACGGTCCGAAGACGGGGAGACCGGGTGGCCATGCGCCAAAAGGAGTACGGCCTCTGGCACGACATTTCCTGGAATGAGTACTTCAGGCTTGTAACGTATGTGGGCTCGGCCTTGATCTCCCTGGGTCTCGAGAAAGGGGATTGTGCCAGCATTATCGGCGACAACTGTCCGGAGTGGGTCATCATCGATATGGCCGTCCAGTGTGCAGCCGGAGTGGCGGTGGGGGTCTATGCCACCAATGCATGGCAACAGGTTCAATATGTCATCGAGAATTCAGAGTCCAAATTTTTCTTTGTGGAAAACGAAGAACAACTCGATAAGTGGCTCCACTTCAGGGACAGTGTTCCTCATCTCAAGAAGGTCATCGTCTGGGATCTCGAGGGCCTCAGACACTTCGAGGACCCCATGGTGATGACTTATGACGAACTTATCGAGATGGGCCGGGAAGAAGCTGAACGCAGTCCACAGCTCTTAGAGAAACGCATGGACAGCCTTCAGCCCGATGATGTCTCTATGCTTATTTACACGTCGGGTACAACCGGGCCACCCAAAGGCGCCATGCTCACCCACAGAAACCTCACGTGGATGGGCCGAGCCATCACTTCGGACAACCCTATGAATGATTCCGATGAGGTCATGTCTTTTCTACCCCTCTGTCATGTCTTCGAGCAGCTCTTTTCCGTGCTCGGCCACATTACCCATGGGTTTGTGGTCAACTTTATTGAGAGCCCCGATACCATTGCGGACAACATGGTGGAGATTTCTCCCACCGTGGGATACGCCGTGCCCCGCATCTGGGAAAAGTACTCCTCGGCTATCTACATCAGAATGTCCGACGCCACATGGTTCAAAAAAGTGGTGTTTTATGTGGCCATGAAAATCGGCCAAAAAAGAGCAACTCTCATGATGAACTTCAAGAAAGTGCCCCTTTACCTTGGGGCTCTGTACCGATTGGCCCATTTCGCCGTCTTTCGAAAACTGAAGGAGCGGCTCGGGTTTGACCGCATGCGGATCGCCTATTCCGGTGCCGCCCCTATTTCACCGGAGGTGCTTCACTTTTTTCAGTCCCTCGGGGTCAACCTTGTTGAAGGATACGGCCAAACCGAAGGGACCGGCGTTACCTGCGTCTCCCGGGTAGGGCGTGTCAAATTCGGAACCGTGGGCCCGCCTTTAACAGGCACGGAAGTGCGGATTGCAGAGGACGGCGAGATATTGGTGAGGTCACCGAGTGTTTTCAGGGGCTATTTCAAGAACCCTGAGGCCACGGAAGACACACTGAAGGACGGATGGCTCCACTCCGGTGATGTGGGAGAAATCGATGAGGACGGGTACCTCAAGATCACGGATCGGAAGAAGGACATCATCGTCACGGCAGGGGGTAAGAACATTACGCCCCAGTACATTGAAAACAAGCTGAAATTCAGTCCCTACATCAATGATGCGGTGGTGATCGGGGATCGAAGGAAGTTCCTGTCCTGTCTGATTATGATTGACGAGGACAACGTGGTCAAATACGCCCAGGACAACAAGGTGCAATTCTCGACTTACAAAGACCTGACCCGCAGCCCCGCGATCCTCAAGCTCATCCAAAGTGAGGTGGACAAAGTGAACGAGTCCCTTTCCCGCGTGGAGCAGGTTAAAAAATTCACCATCTTGCCCAAAAAGCTTTACGAGGAGGACGGCGAGGTTACACCCACTATGAAAGTGAAACGGAAATATGTCAATGAGGCTTTTGCCGACCTCATCGACGGGATGTACAAAGGCTCCCTATGACCTCCTCAATGCGGTCGACTCCCTGTTCTCTGCAATACCTTCGAAGCCCTTCCAAAACATCCAGGGTTGCCCTTGAACTGACAAAGCTTGCCGTCCCCACCTGCACAGCCCGTGCCCCGGCGATGAGGAACTCCAGGGCGTCTCTGTGGTCCATAAT
>JARRRH010000066.1:0-7959 GCA_037380925.1 Deltaproteobacteria bacterium
CACTTCTCAACCTTGATGCCGTTCACATACAAACCATTCGTGCTGTCAAGATCCTCGATAAAATACTCTTCGTTGCGGAAAGTCACGCGGGCGTGCTTCCTCGAGACACTCTCAAAGGGGATGTGAATATCGCACTTGGGGCTTCGACCGATCAGGATTTCATGGTCCCCCAAATCGATGATATCATTCCTCCCGTCTGAAGCAATGATTTCGAACCGGGCTCGGAGCGCCACGGGCAGCTCACCCGGCAATCTGTCCCTGTCCATCTCCACGGTGGTGGTGTCCCCAAAACCCGTTTCTTCCCGGGATTCATCCGCGGCACTCTCTATATGCCAAATCTTGGTGTTTTCATCCTTCTCGTTCACGACTAAATCCCGTTTCCAGATTGTAGAAAGCACTTATGTAGAAATAATTCAACCTAATGATCCCTAATTTTCAATCAGCAAGTTAAATATACCTTTTTTTAGGCTTCCAGTCAACACTGAGAATCATCCATGTGAACGGAATTTGACATTCCTCTTATCACGCAAAGAGATCTCTACCTAACCAGGAGAAACTAGTCAAAGATAAATTCAGTTGACGTCGAAACTATTTTCGAGTAGAATAGCTACTCAAAAAGGGCTACCATGCAAGACTTGTTCGCAGGACTCATTTCTTCAAAGACGAGGATCAAACTCCTGGTCAGGTTCTTCTTTAACCCCATGACCCGCTCCTACCTCCGTGAGCTCGCCAAAGAATTCAATGTCTCTACAAACGCGGTTCGCGAAGAACTAAACCAGCTTACCAAGACTAACTTATTGAAATCAGAAAAAAATGGCCGAAGTGTTTACTACACTGCCAATAAAGATCACCCTCTTTTTCCAGAACTCAAATCCATGGTGAGCAAGGTTATGGGACTGGATCAGGTCATCGACGGCATAGTGACCCGATTAGGCGAATTAGAAGCGGCCTATCTTCTCGACGATTATGCCAAGGGAAAAGATACAGGCATCATCGACCTCCTATTGCTAGGGAATGTCAACCAATACCATCTTAATGATCTTACCCAGAAAACTGAACGTTATATCAAGCGAAAAATTCGCTGCCTTGTCCTGAGCAGGCAAGAATTTGAAGATATGTTTCCAAGGCTGGAGGATAGGCCCCGCCTGTTGATCTGGGAAGCGAACCAGAGGTCCCAAGGCGCAGCATAGACGTTACTTGACGCATGCAATAAACAAAATAGACTTATAATCAATACCTTACCATAGGTTTGAGCATGTAATTGAAGGGGCGGAGCTGTATACAAACATTGAAAGATAGAAATTGGAGCTTTCCGCACGTCGGACATTGAGAATATAAAAGGGACCCTCAAGGAGGAAAGCAGTGGCTGAGAAAACAGTTGAAACGATTGTTCATGGGCTCGAGCCTATCGCTCTGATAATCAAGGCGCAATACGAAGAGCCTGGAATTCACTTCTTCACCCCGGCTAACTTTTCCCAGCAAGTGGCACTGATGAAACACCAAGCGGGACACAAAATCTCACCCCACGTGCACAACCTTGTGTTCAGACAGGTCCTGTACACTCAGGAAGTGCTGCTCATTCGCCGCGGCAGAATCCGGGTAGATCTTTATTCTTCCTCCAGAGAATTCGTCGCTTCGAAAATCCTTGATGCCGGTGACCTTATTCTTTTGTGCGGCGGAGGGCATGCCATCGAGGTGCTCGAGGAAACGGTCATGGTTGAAATCAAGCAAGGTCCTTATACCGGTGAGGGAGATAAGACTAAGTTTCCGACCGGATAGGCATGCAAACACCTCTGAATAGGAGTCCTTGCTCCCTTCCCTGCTCGAATGGATATTTGTCTTTCAACCAAAATCGGGGCCCAGAACCAGTACTCTTCCAAGTGCCGTTTTCTTCAAGCTGGAGACTAGGACGTAAACAATTTGCTCTAATAAGCAAAACAAATTTGCAATGCCATTACTCCTTTAACCCGACTTCAGAGACAGTTTCGCAATTTTAGATTTGTTTTGTTTTGCGGTTTTCTAAGTCTTCACATTTGTAGCCCGAAGAAGACCTTTATAATAGCTCTTTCGGCCTTAGCTATCACCTTTTGATTAGGTGTCGCCAATGAACGTACCAGAGAAGATCCGCAATCATGGATTATTGGGAAGTATAAGGTTAATGTGGCAGAGCCTCTTTTATGCACAATACCTTGCTTTTAAATGGCGGAGAGCGCCACTTTATGTGAATCCAACCCAAGCTGAGCTCGATGAAATCGAAAAGGGCCTTTTCTCGCTGGGAACATCTACCAACCCCATAACCATGCCTCCTGGGGAACTACAAAGGTTCCAAAAGACTTTTCGCTTTCCACGAAACTATTACAATGGAACAGGTGGAAAAGTCCGGGATGAAAAGATCCTTGAACATTTCATAGCATACAAACTTGCTGGACTAGAGGCTTTCTCTCATGATGACATATACATTGACATAGCTGGAGGAGCAAGTCCCTGGGCAAACCTTCTTAGAGAAAATGGCTACAAAGCATACTCAGTTGATCTTCAAATAAAGCCGGAACATAAGGGCCTCCCCTATTATTTAGAGGAAGATGCCAAAGCTACTTCTTTTCAAGATACGAGCATCAGGGCTTGTTCGCTCCAGTGCGCCTATGAAATGTTCGTTGGCGAGGATGATGTCTTGTTTCTTCAGGAAACACAAAGAGTTCTGAAACCAGGCGGCGTTGCAATTATATCACCTCTATATCTGCACACGCACCACTGCGGCTATTCTTCTCTGGAATATTATCGTAAGGGTTACGCTGACTTAGGCGCAAAAGAATACATCTGCAAGAAATACTGGGGTATCCCCTTTTCCCGGAAATATTCCCCAGAACTTTTAAAAAAGCGAATACTTAATAGGATCGAAGAGCATGGCATGAAATATACGCTTTTCAAACTCATGAACAAAAGCGAACTAGGTGACAATATTTATTGTCACTTTATACTTAGAATTGAGCAGAATTAATTACCACATTGTGACCGGATTAGGCGGCTTAGAAGTGGCTTACCTTTTCGACGATTATGCCGAGGCAAGGGGAACAGATACCATCGATTTATTATTGGTGAATTCCTTGATGCCGGTGACCTTATTCCTTTGTGCGGACGAGGGCACGCCATCGCAGTGATCGAGGAAACGGTCATCATTGAGACGAAGCAAGGCTTTAATACCAGGGACAGAGATAAAACCAAGTTTGAACCCAGCGAGGCGATACAGAAAGGAGATACAGCTACGATGGGGAAGAAAGTTCTGATCGCAGGATATCCCAAGTCAGGAAACACATGGCTAGGATACATGCTTGCGTACATTTTGGGTGCGAAATACATTGATCTCCACGCACCTAAGTCGAAGCCGACCTGGCAAGAAGGGATTCTCGCCCTCATTGAGGGCAATTTATCTCACAACTCCGACTATTCGACGGTTTGCAAGACCCACAGTCAGCTCAGTGACGTACCGGACCTATGGTCTTATCACAAGGTCATACACCTTGTACGTGATCCGCGCGATATCGCAGTTTCTTTGTATTTTTTCCGATATTACAATTTACCCATAGCCCAAGGAAAGCCCGAAGCCGTCTTGTCACGAAAAAACTGGCTTATTAGACAATTATTCTGGAAGGTAAACATTCTTAGGGTAGCCCGACAATGGCCGCTCCACACGCTTTCTTGGCAGTCGTTTATTGTCCGTCTCGCTAAATACGAGGACATGCATGCTCATTGTTCTTCTGTTATAAAAGGTCTATGTGATTACTTGGAACATCGATACAATTCAGCAATACTTCAAAATACGGTCGATCTCTTTTCTTTTGAGCGACTGTCGGGAGGACGTAGCCCAGGAGTCGAGCGCCAAAGCTCATTTTTTAGAAAAGGAGTGGTGGGTGATTACAAAAATCGTTTTGGTTCTTTGGATATAACGATTATGAAAAAATACGCTCAACGAGAAATGCTAAGCGTTGGTTACAGCTTTTGAAACGAAGAGTTGCTCACATTCACATGCTTTCATCCAAGCCAGAAATCAACATGGTTCCTCCACTATGATCAATTTGCTAAATTTTCTTCGCAAGGCTTTTTCGTTTCCTATTATCATTAGACGGCACCATTACTTGAATGCGCTGTTGCCAGAAATGGTACAAAAAAGCCGTGTCAGATGGTCGTCAGCATCGGGGGATGATTGGTCAGGATTGCGTAAATCGACACTAAACTATGTCACGATGAATCATAGGCCTAACTATGGGACAGGTGCTTATTCCTACAAAATTAGTGATGGACCTGCCTTGCTATATGCTTCTTGTTATGCTGCGCTAATATTCCATCTGTATGGTCATTTGGATTTACTCTCACCCTCGGAACGGATTAAGTGGCTTGAGCATATTCACGGATACCAGTGCGATGATGGCTTATTCCGAGATTGCCTGATTGACATCCCTCTAGCTGCAGAAGCTCACTGGTGGGGATGGCATCATCTCACTTTACACGCCATCATGGCATTGACAGCCTTGGGAGGAAGAGCGGAAAAGCAATTTGAATTTCTTGATAAATTCAAGAGAAGGGGCGCCATAATAGACTGGGTCCAGACACGAGAGTGGAAGGACAATCCGGCTATCGTCAGCAACGAGGTACAAAACCATGCGACGCTACTTCAATATGCGCGAGACTTCCAGGGACAATCCTGGTGCGCTGATGTTCTCAGTGAACTCTATGATTGGTTTGACAGACATCAGGATCCGTCAACTGGGTTGTGGGGAGAAAACTTTGATAGCCCTGAATTGCTGTCGGCAGGTGTGCAGACAGGCTACCACATATGGCTTCTTTACTTCTACGATAAGCGGCCAATCCAGTATCTGGAGCGGATCATCGACAGCTGTCTTCGCACTCAAAATCCTTTGGGCGGGTTTGGAGTTGCCCTGAACTCCAGCGCTTGTGAGGACATTGACTCAATTGATCCACTTGTTCGCTTGTCCCTTCTCACAGACTATCGCAAAGAGGAAATTTTGAAGGCCTTGCAAAGAGCCCTGTGCTGGGTATTGGTCAATGTTAACCCGGATGGTGGTTGGGTCTTCCGCAGGGGAGAAGCTTTTCACTACGGTCACGATCTCATGTTTTCGCGGCTTGATGAAAGCTGTATGTTCCCGACCTGGTTCAGGACGCTCAGTTTGGCATACTTGGCTCAGACTTTGCCCCACTCAACCGCAAGTAGTTTTCACTGGCGCTTCTTGAAATGTCCAGGTCTCCAGTTTAGCTCATGGTAACGACGAAGGTGAATTTGAGCAAATGAGGAGTACACCGGAATCAGTTACGGAGAAAGCAGTCGGCGCGGTCAAGTGGTCTGCCTTAATGGAGGCTGTTTCGCGGGTCGTCTCACCTATTGTAATTGTCATCTTAGCAAGGCTCCTCGCGCCGGAGGACTTTGGAGTGGTGGCAGCCGCAACCATTGTTATTGGCTTCTCCCAAATGTTCTGGGATGCGGGCTTGGGGAAAGCTCTGGTCCAGACTGAAGAGCCTCCTGAGAAAGCTGCACATGTCGTATTTTGGACAAACTTGATTTTGGGCATATTGATTTATGTAACTCTTCTTCTTGCTTCATCTTGGTTAGCAGATCTTTTTCATACCCCCACTTCCGGGCTCGTGCTGCAGGTTCTCGGTTTCCAAATAGTGATCGGCTCTTTGACTTCTGTGCAGCAAGCATTGTTCGAGCGTGACCTGGGATTTCGTCAGCTTTTCTGGGTAAAGTCGGCAGCCGCCTTTGTACCCGGTTTCTTTTCAATTCCATTGGCATTTTTCGGCTATGGTGTATGGGCACTGGTTGCCGGCTCGTTAGCCGGTTCATTGCTCAACCTGGCTCTTTTGTGGGGAAAGAGCACCTGGCGCCCTCGGATGTGTTATGATTGGCACATTGCCCGAAAGCTAATGGGTTTTGGTGTATGGGTTGTTGGTGAAAGTTTTGGTGTATGGTTTTTAATCTGGGGGGACAACCTTCTCGTTGGAAAATTCTTAGGTGTGGAGGATCTGGGAGTTTATCGCGTTGGGTGGACCATCAGTACGACTATCTTTGGCCTGTTGCTTAGTCCTTTTTTGCCGGTCTTGTACCCGAGTTTTTCCAGGCTACAAGAAGAGCGTCCCCTATTGAAGTCTGCATTTGGTAGGGTAAACAGGGTCGTTATCATGCTCGCCTTGCCTATGGGCGTTGGCCTACTGCTGCTCGGACCAGAATTGGCATCTGCCCTCTTTGGAGATAAATGGCATGGCCTTGGAATGATTTTGGGCGTCATTGGCTTTATGCACGGGATGTCATGGCTTGTGGGTGTTAATCCTCAGCTTTATCGTGCGATCGGTCGGCCTGACGTGAATACCAAATTGATGTTTGCATCGATCATTTATTATCTGCCAGCCTACCTTCTGGCTGCTCCAAGAGGGCTTGAAGCGTTTACCTTTACTCGACTGGGTGTAGCACTGGTGACTATTCCACTTCATATTTACCTGTGTGTCCGAATGCTTCACGTGTCCCCACTTTATTTATGGCACCAGGGGAAATACATGGTTTTGGCGACCATTGTAATGGCCCTCGCTGTCTCCGGAATTAAACAGGTGCTTGCACTCAGCGGTTCCTCTGGACTAGTTGTCCTAGCTGTTCTGATAGCAGTAGGCATCACCACGTATGGTGGAACCTTATGGCTGCTGGATCGCCCATTTGTTATTCAAACCAAGGGGCTAATCAAAAGGGCTGTCCTAGCTTAACAAACGTCTTATCATGTGAAAGTATCGGGAACGGAAATCGGGACAGAATTCTTGACTATCATCACGGGCTTGGTCTCGGAGCTTTTTTACTAAACCGACTGGCTTTGGCCCTGGCTGGGATGTCAATTCATATCTATCTTGGCGCCAAAATGCTGGACTCATTCTCCCTCTGTCTGTGGTAAAACGGAAAACTTTTTATGCTAGCTACAATGCTCATATCTTTTGGCGTCGCCTCCCTGAAATGGGGAATCCCGCCTGTAATTGATTTTCCGTACGTCTCGAGAGTAACTGCATTTCCTCCGCGATATGGCTGCCACATTAATTTTCTACGCCCATTGCTTCTTGCGAAGTTTCTAGTTCTGTAAACAGAAGCTGTCATCAATACAGCGGCTCTTCCATCGCACTGTGCAGCAAAAAAGAGGCCCTCTCCTTTAAATCGACAGTTCTGGGAAATTCGAAAATGAACCAAGAGAATCCGCCCTTTTACAAGGGATGGGAATATGCGCAAAAAGGCGATTATCACCGCAACCTCGACCCAAACTGGTCCTACACGCCAACTTACCTTCGAAAATTGCATTTCGTTCGAAAACAAATCCAAAATCTTGGGCCTGACGCACGCATTTTGGATGCCGGTTGCGGTGAAGGTGTTCTGGTTGAAGAGTTCAGGGCACAAGGTTATTCGATTGTCGGATTGGATCTCAATTATGAGAGCCATGCGGTTTGCCGGGGATCCATACTGGAGATTCCTTATGAGGATCGGGCGTTTGATTTGGTTCTCTTGTTAGATGTATTGGAGCATTTGAATTTCCTTGATCAGCCGGTGGCTTTAGCCGAAATCTATCGAGTTCTCTGTCAGGGCGGAGAGTTTGTCGCCTCCGTTCCTAACCTGGCCCACTGGAACTCACGATTTCGGATGGCCCTTCTCGGTCATTTAGACCGCACGGACCTTGACACAAACCATATCGGAGAAAGACCTTACAAGGAGAACCGGCACCTCATTCGGACGGCCGGTTTTCAGATTGTTCGGACAAAGGGGATCACATTGACCGTCCCCCTACTATATCGGGGCGTAATTTGTCGTCGCCCAGCCTGGTTCAAGTGGCTCCACGATCTTCTCGATCTCTTTGCTTGCCCTCCACTGGCTATGATTACCCTGTTCTTCTGTCGCAAGGTATGAGAGCAACTTCATCTTCG
>JARRRH010000066.1:7968-9199 GCA_037380925.1 Deltaproteobacteria bacterium
GGTCTGTGGGCTCTCCCTACTTCCCTCCCTCATCCGCTTCCGTCAAAGACACCCAAGTGGAGCATGGAAAATCAATACGCACATGACACGATATGAAAGACTCATGCTTTACAGGCTCGCGCTCCGTCAACCGCCTGGAGCGGTGATCGTTGAAATTGGCAGTTACGTGGGAGCCAGTACTTGCTTTCTGGCAGCGGCTGCTCTTGAGATTCAGGGAGCAAGATTACACTGCGTGGATACATGGGAAAACGAGGGTATGAGCGAGGGACCAAGAGACACGTGGCAGCATTTTCAGTACAATACACGAGAGTATCGGCATGTGATCGAGCCTCATCGGGGTAAATCTTTGAATATTGTCAAAACATTCACTCGGAGAATTGATCTCATCTTCATTGATGGAGATCACTCTTATAAAGGTTGTCATGGAGATGTTGTCAACTGGTTGCCTCTTGTAAGAGCAGGGGGATGTGTCATTTTGCACGATCTGGAGTGGGCAGAGGGCGTTCAGAGGGTTGTGAACGAAGACCTTCGCCCCTTGACAAAAAGAGAAGGAATGCTGCCGAACCTTTACTGGGCCTGGATTTGATCCATGTTTCTCTCTGTCATTATACCAACCCGCAACAGAGCTCGTCATTTGATGAGAGCGCTCTCCTCATTGAATGAACAAACCTGTGAGGCTGAATCCTTTGAAATCCTCGTGGTGGACAACGGGTCTACGGACAATACTCGGGAAGTCTGCGAGGCCTACCGAAGTCTTTTTCCTAATTTTCAGTACCTGTATGACTCTCGACCAGGCCTTCATGCCGGGAGGCATCTCGGGATGAAGCGAGCGAAAGCGGATATCCTTGTTTATGCTGATGATGACATCTCTGCCTTTCCTACGTGGCTAGAGAGCATTGCGTACGGATTTCAAGATCCTAGAGTGGCTTTGGTAGGGGGCAAGAATCTGCCTTTATTCGAGCTCGATCCCCCCAGGTGGTTGACAGATATGTGGGAAAAACCGCGTACTGATGGTCGAATTCTCGGTTATCTCAGTATTATGGACCTGGGAGATCAAATAAAAGAAATCACACCATTTCTCGTTTTTGGATGCAACTTTTCCGTGAGAAAAAACGTAATTTATGAAGCTGGCGGATTTCATCCGGATGCCATGCCCGAGGAGCTCATTAGATACCGGGGTGATGGAGAAACACACATTTCTCAATATATCTTTGAGCATGGCTACTTGACC
>JARRRH010000067.1:0-7920 GCA_037380925.1 Deltaproteobacteria bacterium
CAAAATTTTATTTTAGACGCTGATCCAGGAAAGATGAAAAGAGACATTCCTGTATTATGCCCTTCAACAAACAGAAAACACCATACCGCACTCCCCTCTCTCGGAGCAGGTTCGGAATGCCTTCAAGCAGGAGAAAATCCAAGCAGATCTTCTGTCTCAGGATCCGGGAGAAGGGAGTCCGAGGTATCTTCCCGCCCAAGCAGCAAGCAAGTTTCCGGCGTAATGTGCATCCTGTCTCTCCGTGAGAAGGTGGTCCGCTTTGTCGAGGGATATGAAGGCCTTGGGATGCCGGGCTGCGGCAAATATCTTTTCCCCATTTCGGATGGGCACGACCCGGTCTTCGGTAGAGTGCACGATAAGCAGAGCCTGATCGAGATGTTGGATGGCGTCTTTCATCTTCACGCTTTCAAGCTCCTCCAGGAACTTTTGGTTTACCCGGAAGGATCTACCCGCGATATTTACTTCCACTTCCCCGCTGGATCGGATTTCCTCCTTGGAACTCATTAGGATGTGACTCAAATCAGAGGGGTCGGCCGGGGCTCCAATTGTGGCAACCGCCCTGCACGAAGGGATGTGTCTTGCGGTTTGGATCACGGCTGCACCTCCGAGCGAATGTCCGATCAGGAGTTTAGGGGCCTTGAAATTATCCTTCAGGTAGTCGGAGGCGGCGGCGATATCCGTGACATTGGTTGTAAAGGTTGTCCGCGCGAATTCACCCTCGCTTTCGCCCAATCCTGTAAAATCAAAACGCAAAACAGCAATACCGCTCAATGTCAGAGCGCGGCTGGTATGAACCACTGCCTTGAGATTCTTGGAGCACGTAAAGCAATGAGCGAAAATGGCATAGGCCTGTGGCTCCTCATCCGTGGGCAGCTCAAGGCGCGCTGAAAGGAGTTGCCCTTCGTGACTCGGGAATTCCAGCTTCTTGAAACCCATGTAAGCACCTCCAATTTCACAAATATACCAATAAATAGCTCTGTCTACTTTGAAAGTAAATCCCGTATGACATGTATTCCTTTTCCAAAAGCGACGTAAAAACCGTGAAGCCCATCCAGATTAGGGAGGCTCCTGAAAACGCAAACAAAAGAGAAGAATGCCGGGCGGTGATTGACAATGTGACTGATCTCAGATAGTTTCGGCAGAGGTTTGGAGAAACCGTCAAAAGAGTACTTAAAAAGGAAGGGGGGGTAAACAAATGAAAATCCTTCGCTGCCTTGCTTTAGTCACGGGCGTGATAGTCGCTCTCAGTTTTTTGGTTGTGCCTATCGGTTTTGGGGCAGACGATCAGCTCTCGGTCGAAGAGGTTTTTCTTGAAATGCTGACCAGAAAAAAGGTCCTCGGGGAAATAAGAGAACAGTGGCCTCAGTATGAGGACATGTCCGATGATCAATTGGCCAGAGAGTTCTATAAGAAAGCAAAAGAGGACAGCACGATAAAGGGCCAGTTGGAGCAGATGGTCCAGGAAGACAAAGAGAGAGATGAAAAGAGAATGAAGGAAGAGGAACAAAGGATAGAAAAAGAGAGAAATGAGCTCGCCGCAAAATGGGACATAACGAACTGGCAGAGTGACCTGGAGGAAAGTGGTCGCTTTCAGGGTATTAGATGCTCGGACGGCGTCATAGTGGTGCTGGATACGAAACAGGGGCACTTGTGGTCCTATGTCATTAATGGCAAGTTAGGGTACATAGGCCAAATTGTGCCCGGTGAACCGGTCGAGTGGCCTAAGTAGAGCGCGGAGGTCGGGCCAACGGTAGGCCGTATGGCATATCGCCCGCAATTTCAGCGGGATAAGCCGCGAAAGGGAGACTGCAAAGCCCCCGGTCTTGTGTTGACATAATGGACTCATTTTCTTATACTTCAAGCGTCACAATGAAAAAACCGGAGGTGGCCCCGTGAAAATCCATCTAAAAATAGAAGGATTGGCTCCTCTTTACAAAATCCTGAACAGGAAGAAGGAACTGGATTTTGAGTTCAACGGAAATACCCTGCGTGACTTTACCAACGGCCTGATCAGGAAATACGGACCCGGCGTGGAAAAGGCTCTCTTGGATCAGAAGGGGGAGATCGACATGGAATTGCGGGTGGTGGTCAACCTCACGCATTTTTTGTCATACGGTCAACGCATGGACACGCCTCTGAATGAAGGTGATACCCTTCATTTAATGACCGTGGGGTGAGGCTGATTTAGCCAGTCAGGTAGACTGGGATTAAATCCGCCTATTTTCCGTTTACATTTAAATAACTTGATTTTAGTTAAAAAGGCGTTATGATAGACATTAATCATGAAGGCTCGCCTTTATGGGCGGGCTTGTTTCATTCAGCGGGGATGATCCATTTGTCGAAAGTGGCAGCCTGACGTTTGGAACCGTGGAAATTTAGCTGAAAGGAGGGTGTCACTATGGCAAAGGGAATCGTAAAGTGGTTCAGTGATAAAAAAGGATTCGGTTTCATCGAGCAGGAAGACGGTGGCGACGACGTGTTTGTTCACCATTCCGCGATAAACATGGCCGGATTCAAGAGCCTCGACGAGGGTGACCGGGTGAGCTTTGACGTGGAACAAGGCAACCGAGGACTTGCAGCCAAAAACGTTTCAAGACTGTAATTCGCTGGGACACGATTGTTAAGGGCATCCTGTCGCGTTGAGACGAGATGCCCTTTTATTTCACCCAATTTTAAAAAGGCCTCGAAAAGGAAATAAATTAAGGGGGTATTGGACTTAATGAGAAAAGACATGGAAGAGACCGGACTCTCCATTACCGAAAAGGAGGAAAACGTGCAAGGCGGCCAGGGCTTTATGGAATTATACGAAGAGAGCCTGAAAAGCATGCAAGAGGGCAAGGTCGTTAAAGGAGAGATCGTTCAAATAGACAAGGACTTCGTGCTGGTTGATATCGGCTTTAAATCAGAAGGTCAGATTCGTGCCGACGAGTTTACAGACTCGGAGGGCCGGCTCAGAGTTAAGGTTGGTGACAAGGTCGAAGTCCTTTTGGTGCGCAGAGAGGATAAAGAAGGACGCGTCATTCTGTCCAGGGAAAAGGCTGCGAGCGTCAAGATATGGGACGAGGTGGAAGAGGCCTATAAGAATGAGGATACGATCAGGGGCAAAATAGTTTCTCGGGTGAAGGGGGGACTTTCTGTAGATATTGGCTTACAGGCTTTCCTCCCGGGGTCCCAGGCCGACCTGAGACCTGTCAGGGATTTGGGTACACTGATAGGAAAAGAGCATGATTTCAGGATCGTCAAATATGAGAGGCGCCACGGGAATGTGGTGCTGTCTCGTCGGGCGGCCTTGGAGGCAGAGAGAAAGGTCCTGCGGGATAAGACGCTTGAATGTCTCGAAAAAGGCGTCATCCTGGAGGGGATTGTCAGGAATATCACCCATTACGGTCTGTTTGTCGACCTCGGGGGCATTGATGGCTTGGTCCATATTACGGACATAGCCTGGGGCAAAGTCGGGCACCCATCAGAGATGTATCAGATTGGTGACAAGATCCGAGTCAAGGTTTTGAGTTTCGATAAGGATAGAGAGAGGGTCTCCCTTGGGATCAAACAGTTATCTCCTAACCCGTGGAGCGAGGCTGAAGAAAAATATCCGGTGGGTACGAAAATAACAGGCCGGGTCGAGAGCTTGAAAGAATACGGTGCCTTTGTGGAGGTGGAGGAAGGCATGGAAGGCCTGATTCACGTGTCCGAAATGTCTTGGACCGAAAAGGTCAAGCACCCCTCTCAGCTGGTGAGCGTCGGTGATACTGTGGAGGCCATGATTTTAAACGTTGATGTTGACAAAAAGCGGATTTCTTTGAGCATTAAGCAACTCGAGCCGAATCCTTGGGATACTATTGCTGAAAAATATCCTGTAGGGGCCATTATAGAAGGGGAGATAAAGAATATCACCGACTTCGGGATCTTTATCGGCATTGATGAAGGCATAGACGGTCTTGTACACATATCTGACATGTCGTGGACTCAAAAAATAGACCGCCCTTCGGAGCTTTACAAAAAAGGCGACCGAGTGCAGGCCGTTATCCTGGACATCGACAAAGAGAATGAGCGCTTTTCACTGGGAATCAAACAACTGACGTCGGATCCCTGGGATGTGGTCGCTGAAAAATACAAGTGTGGTACCCGAGTGAGCGGCACTGTGAAGAACATTACCGATTTCGGCCTCTTCGTAGAACTGGAAGAAGGCATAGAGGGTCTGGTTCACATCTCCCAGTTGCCCAAGCGCGACCAGAGCAATCCGCTAAAAGGTTTTCAGGTTATGGATAAAATAGAGGCCGAGGTCGTCCATGTCTCGCAAGAAGACAAGAGAATCGGACTTTCCATCCGAAAATTGGAGGACGAGACGAAAAGAGGCCCTTACAAGCCCCACACGGACCAGCAGAAAAAAGCCGCATCCAATCTGGGTGAGCTTTTGAAAGAAAAAATGATGCATTCACAAGGTCGGCCTTTGTTTGACAGCGGGGAATCAGAGCCGGTCGAATCAGCTGGCTCAGAGTCGGATGCTCAGGTTGGATCGACTGACAAAGAGCCATAAACCACGAAACCCGAATTCCCCGGCCCTGACTTGATTGGATACAGGGTCAGATCCCTCTTTCCGTTCCCTATCTGAACCGATGCCTGCCCTCCGGGTATTTCGAAAAATGTGACACATCTCCCAGTGGCGCCGCCTTATTCAACGGCGAGGATTATGCCTATGAGGCGTCCTCCCGCGCTCACGGAACACCACCCCTACATTACCGGTCAAGATTTGCCGAACCACGTGTTGATATCGAAGGCTCTTTAAGATAGAGTCGGTACCATCGGTATCCAAAATAACTCTGAAATGCGCTTTTTAGTTGCATAAGTGTTTTTCTACACAATGGGTGATTTTACTTGTAATACAGGTCCCTTATTTCGCATCGAAAAGGCAGGGGCATGGGGATCTCTTTTCAAAAACGAGAAGGCCGGTGCTCGGGACACAGCGTAAGGCGATGCGTTAGGCGGGCGGAAGGCCTCCTGCGGAAATGGCCATGAAAAGCTTTCCATGGAATGGATTGATGAGGGTCTCCGCCCGCCTCGGGGGCTCCTTTCTGCAGGGTCTTTGCCCCCGTTTCCCCTCGTTTTTGAAAAGAGATCCCCATGCCCCTGCAACATCACGAGACCGTTTTTGGACAGGAATGAGTCGCTACTTACTTGCAGATCTTTTTTTAAGAGCAATGGGCGGACTTGAAGAAAGGAAGAAAAATGGCCGTTAAGACAGCAGAGGAATACCGCGAAAGGGTATCCAGGCTGAAGCCGAGGCTCTTTATGCAAGGGGAGAGGGTCGAAAACCTAACGGAGCACCCGGTCACAAAGGGTGTCATCGACGCAACGGCAAAGGTCTTTGAGCTCACCCTGGACCCTCGATACGCCCATGTCATGACGGCGCCCTCCCATTTGACGGGAGAGACCGTGAGCCGAGCTCTACACATCCACCACAGCAGCGAGGATCTGTACCGGCGTCTGGATATGGCCCGTCTCAGCGCCCAGAAACTGGGAACATGCAACTATCGGTGTCCCGGCAATGAGATGCTTCCGTCAGTGGCAGCAACTACATGGGAGATCGATCAGGACAAAGGCACCGAATACCACCAGCGATTTAATGAATACATGAAATACGCCCAGGCCGAAGATCTTGTGGTGAGCGGATCAGTGACGGATCCCAGAGGCGATCGCTCTAAAAGACCCCTGGAGCAGGATCCGGACAGCTGTGTGCATGTGGTCGAGAAAAGGGCGGACGGCATTGTGGTTAAAGGAGCGAAACAGCACGCTACCGGGGCCTATGCCGCGGACGAAACCTTGGTTTTGCCGGGCCTTTCGTGCCGCAAGGGAGAGGAAGACTATGCCGTCGCCTTCGTCATACCGAATGGAACCGAGGGGATGACTTACATCGGCCAGTACAATCCTTACACCGCGGAAAGAGAGAGCACCGGGGATATCCGTTTCATTGGAAATCCAGTTTACGGCCAGAGAGAGACCTGTTTGATCGTCTTTGACCATGTGCTGGTGCCGTGGGAAAGGGTTTTCATGTGTGGAGAAGTGGAATACACCCAGACCCTCATCACGCGGTTTGCCAAAACCCATCGCATGAACTGCGGCGGTGCGTGCAAAGTCGGATTTATGGACCTGATCATCGGGGGAGCCCAGCTGATGGCGGAATACAACGGTTTGGCCCGGGCTTCTCACATTGTCCAAAAGATAACGCGCATGCTCCAGATCAATGACACGTCACTGGCCTGCGCCATTGCCGCCGCCCACATGGGAAAGGAGGAACCCGTGGGCTCCGGGGTATTCATGCCCGATGAGGCCATGAGCAATGTGGCCAAGCTGAACACCAATGACGGCTTCTGGGAAGTCATGGCCCTGGCCGGAGACATTGCGGGCGGTATCGCGGTCACCATGCCCAGTGAAAAGGAATTGAGAAACCCGGAGATCCGTGATTACGTGGCCAAGTACCTGAAAGGGGCTGTGCCGGCCGAAAAGCGGATGCGGATCGCGAAGTTTCTCCAGAACTGGGTTGCCGGACTTCACGGGGTCGGTACCTATCAGGGGTCGGGCCCAAGTCAGAACCAGTTGATGGCGCTTTACCGTATCAGCGATCTGGAGGAAAAGAAAAGGATGGCCGAAGACCTGGCATGGGGGCGGTCGTAGAAGCCGCATCAGACTCCGGAATACTGGAACATGGGCATCTCTTTTGTCACCATGTCCCTGCCGCAAAGCTTTGAATAAAACATGAGCACACTCAGAGAGCAACTCATTCGAATTCAGAAGAGGAACTACAGGAAGAAAGTCCGGTTGGTCCGGAAGACGCTCACGCAAACCCGGGGGATCGAGCTATATCGAGAAGAGTACCTGCGCTATTTGAAGGATTATGAGGACATTTCAAGCAAAGCAGATTTGATCCGGAAGGTCTCGGCTGCCGACATCATCTTTCATGGCGACTACCACACGCTGAGGCAGTCTCAGAGCGCGGTTTTGCATATTATCCGTGAGATTCAGGGAAAAAGGGAAATCGTCCTGTGTCTGGAAATGTTCCACGGAAGCGACCAAAAGCATGTGGATGCATTCATGTCCGGCGAGTTGCCGGAGGAGTCTTTCCTGGACAAGATTGATTATGCGAAGAAATGGCCCTTTCCCTGGGACAACTGGAAGCCAACGATTTCCTTCTGTCGGGACCACAAGATCCCGATATTGGGTATCAACACCGAAAGCAATGAAGGCAAGGGCCTGAAAAGTCTCAAAAAGCGCGATCAATACTCGGGGCGTATCATCGCCAAAGCTTTCATTCGCAATCCAGGAAAGCTGATTTACGTGGTCGACGGCGATCTCCACGTTGCTCCCAATCATCTTCCCAAACAGGTAGAGCGGCTCCTGGAGCAGCTGGACGAACCCGCCAAGACCTTTATTATTTTCCAGAATGCGGAAACCCTTTACTGGAAGTTGTGCAGCCGGGGACTCGAAGAATCAGATGTTCTCAAAGTCAGCGAAAACATGTACTGCGTGATGAACACCATGCCGGCGAACAAAATACAGTCCTACTTAAACTGGTTGGAATATTCGGAAGACGCCTATTTCCCGGTGAACAAAGATTGGGAGTTTGAGGATTACGAACATCGGGGGGCTATGGTCCATGACATGGTGACTTCCCTGGCTTCCATTCTGGATCTTGAAATCCCGTCAGACGCCCTCGAAAAATTGACGATTTTCTATCCCAACAATTTGCATTTTATGGAGCGCCTTTACGAGATGCCAGAGTTAAAGGGCCGGCTTCGACTTATCAAAGACAAGATAAAACGGGCTGAAGGATTTCTCCTGGAATACGATCGGGAGGGCGAGATGCAGTACCTAATCTATCTGGCCAACTCAAACATCAACATGGCAGCCGAAGAAGCTTCTCAC
>JARRRH010000068.1:0-7888 GCA_037380925.1 Deltaproteobacteria bacterium
CCTCGGTGGGATGAATGTGACGCCCAAAGGTTTTGCAGGATTGACCCGTGCCGTGATGGATATGGCTGAGGAGTGCTGTGGGGGGAGACTTGTCCTCACCCTGGAGGGGGGCTACGATCTAAGGGGGGAAAGGGATTCTGGGAAGGAGGTTATGAAGGAACTGTCAGGCAAGTCCAGACCCGATGTCTCCGAACTCCTAGCAACCGGTGATGACGCTGCATTGAACCATGCTCTCGATCGCGCCAGACAGATGCACCGTCGTTACTGGAAAAACCTATAGCGTTGTCTTTTCCCGGTGACGTGAATATTTAATTCCGATCCTTTGTTCATTGTTCCTAAAGCAATTTTAGGAAGCCAACAGGAAAACACGCCGGCATGTTGGACGTGCCGATGACATGTGCCCTCTCCGCTCCGAACACAGTGGCGGGTCCGCCATTCCAGAAGGGCCCACAGTCCGGAAGAAGCCTTCCTTGAAAACTTGCCGCTTCATTTTATGCCCAGGGTGACCCTCGTGGTGCACCATATGTTTTCCGGACGGAAGGGGCAGAAGGTAGCGGGTCCATTAACCGGGGATAGGATTCACAAATGGGCAATCGGGGTCGATTCGGGAAATACGGGGAGATCAAGCGGCTTAATCGCCTGCGAGCCTCAGGGATGAGAGAGGCCCATGGCAAAGGATCGGGGACCGGCGAACATGTCCACTCCAAGGAAGGTTTCCATAGAAAAGGCCGGGTTACCACCAGGCCGTCCAAACTCTCCGACAAAAGGTTTATCGCCCAACTAAGTGGGAAAGTCTTTAGCGTCTATGGACCTTACAGAGAAATGGTCTCGCAATGGTTCGCCACGGGAATGACCGTCACTCGTGTTGCCCTCATGGCAGGGTCTCCAGTCGGCTTTGCCATGATGGGGCGATGGTTGCAGGAAGGGTCGGGGGAGTCGGCTTGCGAGTTGCTGGCCATCGCTGTTGAACCGGGCAAGCAGCAGCAAGGCATAGGCCGAAGGTTATTGCAGGAGATTGAGACAGAGGTCGGGCGAATGGGGGAAGGGATGCTTTTTTTGCATACCGCCGTCGAGAACCTCCCTGCTCAAAAATTGTTCAGCAAAGCGGGATACAGGCCTTGCGGGATCAAAAGAAAATTCTATCCGGCAGGGCAGCATGCTCTCATGATGTACAAAGAGATGAAGAAGTGAAAGATCCCGCATCCGTTTGTGAACCGGCGGCTTCTATCGGTTATGGCGTTAAGGTGGCTAGCGGTTCAAGAAGAGCAGCCGTTTAAAAGCTTGAATAAAATCCATTTTCGGATATAATATTGGGGTCATGGTAACAGGGGGAGGGCTTCATGGCTCAGATAGACGCCTTTTTTAAGCTCATGAACGATCAGGGTGCCTCAGACCTTCATCTGGTGTCAGGACAGCAACCGGTCCTGAGAATCGGCGGAGAACTCGAGCGGGTAAAGTATCCCCCTCTTGAAAATGATGCCCTGAAAGCCATGCTCTATGAGATTGCGCCCGAGCACAAGGTCAAGGAATTTGAGGAAACCGGGGATATCGACTTCGCTTATGAGATCCCAGGTCTTGCCCGATATCGCGCCAACTTCTTCCAGCAGAAATATGGAATGGGGGCCGTTTTCAGGGAGATTCCTTCGAAGATTCTGACTTGTGATGAGTTGATGCTCCCCAAGGTGATTAAGCGACTTGCGACGCTGCCGAGAGGGCTCGTTCTGGTGACGGGACCTACAGGGAGTGGTAAGTCCACCACCTTGGCGGCCATTGTCCATGAGGCGAACATTACACGCAAGGAGCACATCCTTACCGTTGAGGATCCGATAGAGTTCGTGCACAACAGTGAAAAGGCGATCATCAATCACCGCGAGGTGGGTCTCCATACACGATCCTTTGCAGCAGCCCTGCGCGGTGCGCTGAGGGAGGATCCGGACATTATCATGGTGGGCGAGATGCGAGACCTTGAAACCATCTCACTCGCCATTGAAGCCTCTGCCACAGGCCATCTTGTCTTTGCCACCCTTCATACGACCAGCGCCGCAAAAACCGTGGATCGTATCATAGAGGTGTTTCCTGTGAGCCAGCAGGAACAAATCAGAAATACGCTGGCAGACGGTCTCAGGGCGGTGATCGCACAAACCCTTTTCAAGAGAAGGGATCAAAGGGGGCGGGTTGCGGCCCTAGAGATCATGATCGCCAACCCGGCAGTCCGCAACCTCATCCGAGAGGGCAAGACCTATCAGATACCGTCCATGATCCAAACCGGGAAAAAGTATGGAATGCAGTCTATGGACGACGCCATTATGGATCTTCACATGAAAAAGATCATCAGTGCAGATGATGCGTATCTGAGAGCGTTTGATAAGGCCAAGTTCCTCCCCTTTTTGAAGCACCCACCGTCCGATTTTACAGAAGTATGAGGCTGAACAATCGGACGTGGAAGTAGCTCTTTAGGCTGTAACATGAAAAGAAACAAACCTATATCAAAAGAAACAGGGGGTGCTGGACTATGAGACGGCAGCAGATCGACAACGTCCTGACGGCCATGCTCGAGTCCTATGACAATGTGTCGGACCTCAACGTCACAGTGGATAAAGCCTTTCAGGTGGAATCAGCCGGGGAGTTGAAGCCGGTCAAATTGAATCCCCAAATAGATCGAATAACCCCTTTTCAAGCGGAAATTTTGGCTCTGAATCTCATTAACGGAGATCGCCGGCTGACCAAGACGCTGCTCACCGAAGGATCGTGTGATACCTCCTACCAATTGGCCGGCAAGGCCCGGTTCAGGGTAAACATCTTTTCCCAGAAGGGGTTTTTCTCCACAGCCATGCGGCAGTTGGCCTCACGGGTTCCCACCATTGAGGAGATGAAACTCCCGGAAGCATTTCGGATGATGAGCGAGGAAAGGAACGGGATCATTGTGGTCACCGGTGCCACTGGAACGGGTAAATCAACGTCTCTGGCAGCGGTACTGAACGAAATCAATGAAAAGAAATCGGTTCATGTGGTGACCTTGGAGGATCCCGTAGAATATGTTCATGCCCAAAAGCGAGCCACGTTCAACCAGCGGGAGCTTGGGATAGACTTCGACTCCTTTGCCAACGGGCTTCGAGCGGCACTGAGGCAGGCCCCCAAGGTGATCCTCGTGGGTGAAATGAGGGACAAAGAAACGGTGGAGATCGGTCTTTCCGCAGCTGAGACGGGGCACCTGGTTCTCACCACCCTGCACACAACCGACGCAGGTCAGACGGTCAACCGTATTGTGGGGATGTTCGAAAGGGAAGAAGAAAGACAGATTCGAATCCGCCTGGCCGATGGGGTGCGCTGGATTGCCTGTCAGCGGCTCCTTCCCAAGGTGGGAGGCGCTCGTGTCGCCGCTTTCGAGATTTTGCGCTCCAACCTCCGGGTCAAGGACCTAATCCTGCACGGCGAAGGGGAAGCGGAAGGCAAGACGTTTTATGATGTGATGGAACAGAGCAGGCCTTTTGGCATGATGACCTTTGACCAAAGCATCGCGGAACTCTATCACCACGGGCTGATCACGGAAGAGACGGCCCTCAGCTATGCTTCAAGAAAGGCCATCGTGGGGCGGGCCATTGATGCGGTGAAGTCGGAAAGAGGCGAAAAGACCACGGATATCGAGGGCCTGAGGCTGGATACGGAATACACGAAAAAATACAGCAGATAAGCGAGGAGATCAGCACATGGAGCTTGCCTGCGAGCACTGTAGTGCGAAACTCAACATACCGGATGACAAAATACCCAAGGGTAGAGCGATCCAACTGACCTGTCCGAAATGTAAGGGGAAGATGACTCTTGGAGGCAAGCAGGCAGGATCAAAAAGGCCTTCAGGAATCGCGGCTGCAGTCAAAGCTACAGTTCAACCGGAGCGCCTATCAGAAGGGAACCCTGAACAGGGTTCCAAAGAACGGGCTTATTCCTATGTGGATTACAGCAGCGATGAGACGCTTGTTTTCTACGAAGAAGGAACCAAATTGGCCCTGATCATGGTGGACTATCCGGGACATGCGGAGAAGATACAGAAGTCATTGAAACAGCTCGGCTACGAATGTATTTCCACCCCAAACACAAGGGATGCAATCGGCAAATTGCGCTTTCATCATTTCGACTTGGTTGTTTTGAGTGACGGCTTCGGGGGACAGCCCATAGAGAACAATCAAATTACCCATTTTATGAACCGCCTCCCGATGTCAGTGCGGCGGCGCATTTTCTTGGTTTTCCTCTCAAGCAAATTCAAGACTATGGACAATATGATGGCCTTTGCCAGAAGCGCCAATGTGGTCATCAACTCGAGGGACTTGGACAAGCTTCATCTGGTGTTGAAAAAGGCGATATCGGAGAATGAGAAGTTTTATAAGGTGTTCACGGATACCCTGTCTGAGGTGGGAAAGGCTTAGGGGCTGCCGCTATGGAATCAGTGCAAAAATATCGCTTGAGGGTGGCAAACTGTATTGGGACCATTATGGATGTTCACAAAAAAATGAAGTCGCCCTGCAAGGACGGGCGGTTTCTGTCGCAATTTGAGGCACTCAGAAAGATGGTGCAGGATATGGACATGAGCAAGGTTTCGGAGAACGATGTGCTCATGGTCGAAAAGGTCACAAATGCCTTGCTCGGTGAGTTCAACTCCGCTTTTGATTCGGAAGGCCGTGTCCCTGTTTACAAACAGGTGAGGCACTGAGCCTTGCCCATCCGAAGATCCCGCAGACCCCGACATCACCGAACTCCCCGCGATTCGATGTGACACGGCAGAAGGGAAGCGCCCTTCAGGGGCTTCAGGGTGGCTTCCCACCCACGCCGGAGACTCTCAATTCTCTCCAAGTTTCCCACGGCCCATACCGAGCCACCGGCCCCAGCTCCGGCAAATCTCGCGCCGCAGCCCAATTTCTCCGCCTGTTTCACGAGCTCCTGCGTCACCGGTATGAGGGCATCAGGGGTGATCTTGCGACGAAGGGCCATCTCCTCCCTTAAAAGGCGGGCGGCTTTACCCCATGCGCTCTCTTTTAGAGCCTGTGCGAGTGCCTTGACAATGTCATTCACTTCGACCCATCCGGTTCTCGTTTTGCCCGATAGAAAATCGTTAAGCCATGACCGGTTGGTGCGCAGCGAGACATGACTCTTACCGCTGTAAGCCAGGAGGAATCGTTTTGACATTTCCTTTTGGCCGCTCGCATCCATGAGGGCCTCCCTTTCATAGGGGATGCGGGTGTTGCCGTAATGCCATCTCCAAAGGCTGACGCCGCCGTAAGCTGCGGCGGCCTGATCCTGAATGCCACAGGCACCCAAGCTGACCCCGTCTTCCAGATGGTATCCCAGGTGGAGAATTTCGCGCCTCGAAAGGGTTTTTTGGCCCAGTAAGCGGCGCAGTCTGGACAGGGCCTTGAGCAAGGCAACAAGGGCGGTGCTGGATCCACCGAGAGCCGCTTTTACAGGGGAGTCGGATTGAATACGCAGTTCCAGGCCATGAAAGCCGAAATGTGAAATGGCCGCAAAGAAGAGGCCGAAAGGAGGACGAAACGGAATGGAG
The DNA here is from genome assembly GCA_037380925.1 of Deltaproteobacteria bacterium. Classification (GTDB taxonomy): domain Bacteria; phylum Desulfobacterota; class DSM-4660; order Desulfatiglandales; family HGW-15; genus JARRRH01. The sequence goes on from JARRRH010000068.1 coordinate 5,552, forward strand.
GCCACGGGATAGGACTCATCACGAACAAATCCATCCGATGAGATTTTCACCCATCCCTCTTTAAAGGCGGAAAGGGTAACACGGCTTCTGAGGCTCAAGGCGATATTAATGGTCACCGGCTCAATGGGTTCCAAAGGGAGCGCCATAGCCTTGATGTCCCAAGTGCCGCCGGAGTCGACTCTGCAGGGGGCGGACGCATTAACGGAGCATCTGTGCAAGACTTGTTTTACACATGAAGGCATGGAAGAATCGCTCTTTGCTCAAGTGCTCTGAAGGGATGTTCATAAGGGGGGAGACCATTTGTTGGTTGCGCCGTCATAGGACCAGCTGTCTGCGAGGGCCTTTCGAAACGTAAACTGGGGGTTTTCGGCCCAGAGCAACATCTGCTGGTGCGCCTCATAGAGTCTCTTGAATTTTTCTGCATCACCTCCCGCGTCGGGGTGATGGATCCGGGCCAGCTTTCTGTAGGCTGACTTTATTGTGGACACATGCCCGTCCGAGAGCAACTCTTCTATCTTGAGTTCGAGAAACTGTAGGGATGCCCGCTCGGTCCTGGAGAATCTCGGCCGTATTTTTTCATCAGGCCTGATGGATTCAACAGGAATCTGTTTGTCGTGGTTCCTCTGGAGAAGAAAGAGGGATGCGTAACTCTTTGAGCTTCTACTTTTGATCATGCGGTACCATTCTTCAGCAGATTGGAGAACCAGATTCTTGAGATCTTCTGCGGGCTTCTTTCCCGGGGTTCTCCTGTTCAGAAACCTGCTGATCTCTTTGGACCAGACGGGGAGCACGTCAAGAACGACATAATCTTCGTTAAAGGAGAAAGCGGCATATCTCGCATTGAAGACCTTGAGCAAACCTTTGGACAAAGAGAGAACCCAGAACATTTGCTCACGGCATTCCTTTGAACAATAACGCCTCCGCGGTCTCAAGCTGTTGCTTCCACAAGCAAGACATCTTCTTGTCTGACGCGGCGGTCTCTGAACTCCTATGAGGTCCCTGCTAGGCATAGTTGATGAAGCACTTGCATTCAAGATGAAAAACCCATTCACACACGGCATCAAGTCTCTGTACCGAAAGAATATCAATATACCCCCAAAGATCCTGAGAATCAAGTAAACTCAGAAAAAAATGAAGACCGGTGCTCCACACATGGACAGCGGCGAAGAACACCGGGGAAAACGGCCTGTCACAGAGAGACGTGAAACGCTGGATGCAGGGTCGGCGGCCAAAGAACCCGTATTATGGAACAACGGCTGTGAGGGCATCTAGGATGACCAGGATTTCTTCGAGATGATTCACCGTATAATCCGGTTGAGGATCGCCTGGAGCCATCTCCGACTTTACCGAGTTTTTGAGCAATACGGTCAGAGCACCGGCGGCTTTACCGGCCAGGACATCAAATCGAAAATCACCGACCACCATCAGCTCCGAAGGGGACATCCCCATGCGCTCTGCCGCCTGATAAACCCCCTCAGGATGGGGTTTGGGCAAAGACTTTTCTCTGGTAATGACTGCGGCAAAGTCTTGCAGTCTGGTGTGGTTGAATTTTTCGAGAGCCACACAGACCGACTGCATGCTGTTTCTGGTAATGATGCCCACGGGTAGACCTTTTGCTTTCAGTGCGGACAGGCACTTTTCAGCGCCCGTGTTGGGAAGGGAGGCTTGTGCTGCGTCTTCCTCTCTGGCTTCAAGAATGGCCATTAAGGGCGCCTTCTCGGCGGGGGAGATTATATCCAAGTACTCGAGGACGGGCATGTCGGGGGGACAGCAGAGTTCCTGTTTTATGGCAGCAAAGTCGATGGCCCCGGGACAGGTCAGGGTTCCGTCGAAATCAAAAAGAATACCTCTCACTCTCCTGACGTGCTTTTTTCCCATTTCCTCTCACCGGCAAAGCTTCAATCCGCCTTGAACGCTGCGGCCTGGACTTTTTGCAGCTCAGGTCTGTGCGGCTCCGCCACAGATGCTCTGTTTATTCTCCCGGCCAACGCTTTTCAATGTTACCAACGAGCTCGTATCAGTCAAAAACCCCTTTGGCCTCTTTCTCCAAGCGGTAGCGCTTCTCACTTTTCCTGCACAGTTCCCATATGACGCACTGGGGCCGGAACTTGCAATAGGTGCAGGGGTCTGTGCAGGCTTCGCACGTGTCGAGACATTCCCGGCAGTAACCGATCTCCATTTTCTGGCAGGTCACGGCAGCATCACGGTCCGGGTGAAAGCGGCATTTCATGTGTTCTCCTTCACAATTTCTATAAGCTTGGCGGGGCTCAACCAATCTCAAATTGAAAATCTTGGAAACTAAAACTATTATACCGAATAGCATCCCAGAGCCCAGAT
>JARRRH010000069.1:0-11314 GCA_037380925.1 Deltaproteobacteria bacterium
TTCTTGTCCAGCCACGCGGTTGGGTCCTCTTTTTCTACGGAGCGAATCAAAAGCCTGACAAAAGCGAGCAACTCGGTCGCGGGGACATCTTGCACAGCAGGATAAAAACGCAACCCGCTGAGCCCCCGCCGGCCGAAGAAATCCAGCATGGCGTGAATAAGGCGGACAATCTGTTTGCGGAATTGGAGCCGCCTTCCCTGGACGTAAAACCGTCCCTCAGAAACCTGAATGGTGAGGTCATCCTCCATGTCGAGCTTTGATATCGTGTTGTGAAATGCATTGAGGCAAATACCAACCAATTCATTGTTATCCTGGTGGATTCGGATGGTTTGAATCATCCGATAAAAAGCTTGAAAAAGGCTTTCTTCCCAAGTGAAGTCTATGGCAGCTTGCTCGGGGCGGCTCACGGCATTTCTCCTGAAGGGTTCTGAGCCGGAACGGCAGTTTGAACAGCGCGGCGGATCCCGGGATACGGGCTTCGGGAGCCTGCATCAAGAACCTGCATGCTTTCCTCTGTATCGAGCTCGACCAGAGCCGCCGCAGCACCCTCTCGCACCGGAGAGGGGAAGAATCGTGTAAACCAGCTACCGCCCAAGAGGGTGTCTCGCAGAAAGGGCACGGACTTGCTGCTGCCGCATCGGCCCAGAGCTTTAAAGCAGTCCACAAGGTGGTCGTGGTTCCCCTTACGGCTTTTTGCCTCCCTGAGGTAAATGAGAAGCTGCGTCTCTGCGGCTTCGCTTTTGCGGCTCCCCAGGTACCCTAAGAAAAGCCCACGGACCCCGCTGTTCTCGTCGTCAATGAGGGGCATCAATCTTTCCGGAGCCCACAGCTTACGTGAGATGACGGTTTTCAAGCTCACGCCCCGAATCCGCTCAGAGGGGTCTTTGGCCATCTTGAGGAGAATTCCTCCAGACCGGTTGTCCTTCATGTACCCCAGCAGAGGAATTATCGAGCAAACCAGATGCTCATCCCCTTGCTCCAGAAGTCTCTCAAGGGGTTTGGAATCTCGAGCAGCCAAGCCGATGATCACTTTTGAAAGCATCCTTTGCACCGATTTGGAGGGCGCTTTCAGCAACATAAATCCCAGCGGCCCCACAGCCTTGGGCGACAACATGAACAGCGTCTCCCCTGCCATTTTTAGCTGTGACTCATGGATGTCGGCCCACAGTTCACCCACAGGCTCAAGAAAATCGGCCTTAGACACTCGCTCCAGAAATCCCTCCATCAGGGAACGGGCCCAAGGTCTGGAGCCCTCGCACAATTGGCGAATCTGATGGAGCCTTTTCTGAATCCGGCGAGAGGTCTCAAAATCCCCTTTGCTGAAGGCATCCAATAGCTCCTCCTCCAAGTAGTCCAGGATAACACCAAAAAAGGTCTCATCCTCCTGGCTCCGAAGGATGTCCGCCATCATATCCAAGATTTCATGGGTCGCATCCCGCTCCTCCTCTTTCCGAACTAATTCTTCAAGCTTGAGCGCTTCCTCTGCCGTCAATTGCACGGCTCCAGGATCCAGTTTGGGCAATTCCTCAAGCCCCTGTGCTGTCTCCAGGATGCTCTCTGCAACCATATGCATTTCAAGAGGCATAGATGCACTTTTGGCCTGTGCCTGTTCAGGGGCAAAGTTCTCCTTAGATTGATCTTCTGCCTGAACGTCCGTTTCAAGAATACTGTCCGCCGCCTCGTATCGGATGTGAGGCAGTTCAGCTTCCCATAAAGCGGTCACAATATCCCCCTCAGCTTCCGCCGGAAGGGTTTTGTAATGGACCAGTATGGTGATAAAGGCTTTGGTTTCCTCCGGCTCCAGCCCTTTACTGAATATAAGTTCCAAAACTCCGTCTCTGAAAAGAGCATAGGCAATATCCCCTTCTTGGCCGGACCCTTTGTAGACTGTCTTATTGGCAAAAAGAAGGCGGTTTTTGTCTGCCTGGAAAACCAGATCACCCCTTTCGCGGAGAAAACCCTGGATGTGTTCATGAAGCCGGGTCAAAGCGCTTCGGCAGTGGGCATGCTCATCGGAGTAAAGAGAAAACATCTTTGCTGCGAGGAGCAACGAGCTGATAATACCCTGAGCCGCTGTTAGGGCGTCGGGGGATTGATCAGGGGTTGCAGCCGGCATGTCCATAGATTCACCACACGTTTGGGACCGATTCCCACCATCTGTAATCTAACTGGTTTATTTTACGCGCGATTTCTGGTTCTGTCAAGATTCCATATCGTGCATCCTTCCGGGATTACTGGTTTTTTCGGGAATGAACCGTAGAGAAGCCAGGGAATGAGTGATGGGGGCCCACCCGGGTGAAAGTGCGAAGAGTTCTTCTATTCCCAGCGGTTGTCGTTTTTCTTTTTGAGATCGATATACTTCACTCGCCCCCGTCCACTGATGAAAGAACTGAGCACCCAGCTTACGAGACTGATGACAAGAGAGCCGAAAAGGGCTGACCAAAAGGTGTGCACCTCAAAGCCGGAAATCACACTCGAGGCCATCTTCAGGAGCATGGCATTGATGACGAAAGTGAAAAGACCGAGAGTCAGGATGTTGATCGGCAGGGTCAGGATGATCAGGATGGGGCGGAAGAAGGCGTTGAGAATACCGAGCATGGCCGCTGCGAATAGGGCGCTCACAAAGCCGCGCACCTCTATTCCATCAATCAGGTAAGACGCGATCAGGACGGCCAAAGTCAAAATCAGCCACCGGATGAGAATGCCTCTCATGGGCGTTTCTCTTTCGGGCCAAGCAGGCTGACCGCTTTCTGCGGGCTTACTTGCCAAGGACTATTCTCGTGTCCCCACAATAAGACCGAGATCTTCAGCCTGGTCCTTGCTCAAGCGCGCCGTAGACCGATAATTGAGGGCCCTGAACAAGGAGAAAATATAGTTGGCTTTGCCTTTCTGCGAAACATCGTTGAGCACAATGACGACGTTTTTGACGGGCGTGTTGTATCGCACTTGATGAACTCCGTTCACCTTCCAACCCGCTTTTTCAAAGATCTCCTTGAGTTCTTCTGAGAAAGCAAGGGCTTCCTGGTCACCGTCGAGACAATTCAGGCGAATACTCGTGCCTTTATATTTGGAGAGTTCATTGCGCACTCGAGGAACCAAATGCGCCGGAATGGACCTTCCCTTTTCCGGCTCCAGGACCACTTCCACCTGTTCAATTTGCTGTTCAGCGCGTTCCTTCAACTCACTGATGGTGTTTTCGTACTGAACCGTCTTCCTTCTCACTGCTTCTTGTCGAATATCCTGTATCCTCTTGTCCACGAAAAATTTGTACACTTGCAGGGACCCGGCCAAGAGAATCAGGAAGACCACCGACCATTGCAAAACAGAACCCAGCCTGACCAGGCCCTGAAATTCTTCTGGATTCATGGGACTCCTCCTTATGACCATGAGGATATCTTTTATGGCGCCCAAACCTCTGCTCGAGATGTCCATGGCAGTCGGCCTCCAAACCCAAATCTTGCGACCTGAACCTAAAGCGGCACGCCAAAACTTTACGCCGCCAGGGCAACCATTTCAATTAGCACTGCAGCGCTCAAAGGCAGGGCAATAACCTGAAATGCCCTGCGTCGCGGCGGATCAAAAAGAAAATATTCAGAACACGCTTCATTAAATGGAGGAAAGCCATTGATTTTGCATAGGTAAACCGTTGCTTTCATGCCCTGGAAAAATCACGGTTTGCAGCCGAGAATGTCTTTCCTCTTTCCTTGACCGAAGTCATCGTATTTTACCCTATTAATGCTTTAGGATCAAATGGGATTCACTCCCGTCTTATTCTTAATCAAGGAAGCAACCACCAGTTTCCCCCAGAGATAAGTCACGAAAAGACGGCGCCCTCTCACCAGTCACTTCAGAAAAGGCTTCCTACCTGAGCCCCATCGGTGGGGGGCTTCCGTATGCCAATCGCTCTGAGTGTGGAGCCTCACTGGGTCCACATGACCCGCTTTCTACAATCCCAGGTCCTCATTGATCAGCACGACTTTAACTCTTCCCCTGGGATAGGATTTCTCGGTGATGGTCCATGTGTTGCAAATCCTGTCCGGGCTCTTACAGTCTTCGCAATAGGATGTTTTGACGCAGGGTGTCTTCTTGTCCAACCGCATGGCATTGGTGGGGGCTGCATAGTTCTTGATCCTCCACATGGCGTCGTCGAGATCGGAGACGATCTTGTTTCGCCCAACCAGAATCACCACATGCTTCGGGCCGAAGGTCAAGGCAGCCACCCGATTGCCGCGCATGTCCAGATTCACAAGCATCCCGTCTTCAGTGACGGCATTCGTTCCCGTGATGAAAAGATCGCTCAAGAGCGCCTTTCGCCGTAGCTCCAGGGCTTCTTCCGCAGGCTTGTTTTTGTCGAAGGTGTCCAGGACTTCCAGGCCGGGAGTGCTTTTGAGGGCATCATAGAGCCCGGTAGCCGTAAAAGTCATGGAACCGCCCCAGGAAACCGTCTTAGCCCCTGTTTTCGGAAGGATCTGTTCCTGGACGATCTTCGTTGCTTCAGCCCCAGCTTGAGCCAAGAAGACTTCAAAGTTGTTTGCCTCAAGGGCCTCCTTGAGATGCTTCAGTCGGCCTTGCCAATAGTTCGCGATCGGTTTTTCCATGTCTCACTCCTTTGGATGGGTTCTTCAATACGTTTATGAGTAAAAGCCTTGCAGAAAGCACGACAAAGGGGACAAAACGTCTTTTTCCATTCCGCCATGTCAATCTCCCAAGAGGGTTACGGTGACACTCCAAAAATCATGGTTCATGACGATACCACTGGTATCCTAAATAACTCTGAAATGAGCTTTTCAGTTGCATAAATGTTTGCCCGGCACAGAGCGTAAGGCGATGCGTTAGGCGGGCGGAAGGCCTCCTGCGGAAATGGCCATGAAAAGCCTTCCATGGAATGGATTGATGAGGGTCTCCGCCCGCCTTAGGGGCACCTTTCTGCAGAGTCTTTGCCCGATCCCCCTCGTTTTTGAAAAGAGACCCCCATACCCCTGCAACATCGCGAACCGTTTTTGGACAGGAATGTGACGATACATACGGCAAACAGGTTTCTCTGTCAACGGAGGAGATGGTGAAACGAAAATGTGGCTTGAAAAGCACAAAGGCGGAGGGTATAAGGGTAAGCCATGGCAGTCGTGTTCAAAAGGATAGCAGGCAAAACCCGCCTCATGAATCCCTTGAAGGATCATGCGCTGGATGAGATTCCTTATGAAATACGCTTTGACCCCCTGACGGGCGAAACAGGGCGGGTTTTTGATTTTCCGTTCAAAGCAAACCCGCCTGATTTTTCGGAGACCGTCGAGCGCTCGAAGCGCCTGTTCTGTCCTTTCTGTCCCGATACGCTGGCGAAATCAACCCCCCTCTTTCCGGAAGATGTAGTTCCGGAAGGCCGAATCCAGGTGGGCGAGGCCACGCTCATCCCGAATCTGGTACCGTTCGACAAGTATGCCGGTGTCTCCATTTTTTCTCCGCGCCATTACATTCCCATGGAGGAACTCACGGCTGAAAAGATGGTTGATGCCTTCTTTGCTTCCCGTGCCTTTATCCGGCGCATTGCAGAGTTGGATCCCCTTGTTCGCTTCTTTACCATTAACTGGAACTACATGCCCCCTGCAGGATCCAGCATAGTCCACCCCCATCTTCAGCCGAACTGCGGCGATGTACCGACCAACGAACTTCGCCTTCAGCTTGAAGCCTGCAAGGCTTACAGCAAAAAGAACCGCCGCCTGTACTGGGAGGATTTTGCAAAAGCTGAGAAAGAAAATGAGGTGCGTTATATAGGCGAACTTGATTCGACCTTTTGGTCCATGAGTTTCGTCCCCCTGGGATTCCTTCCAGATGTGTCGTGCGTCTTTACTGAAGAAAGTTCCCTGGCCCACTTGAATGACCGCGCCTTCCTCGCCTTTGTCCGAGGCCTTGCCGGGATACTTCGGTATTTCAGACAGCAGAACGTTTTCAGTTTCAATGCATCGGTCTTCTCTGTTCGGGAGGACGAGCGTTTCCGCATCAACGCCAGGATTTGCCCCCGCCTTTTCCCAAGAGATATCGGCAACAATGACATGGCCTACATGCAGGCGATGCACAAAGAGCCGTTCACCGTGCGACCACCTGAGGCCGTGTGCCCCGAAGTCCGGAAGGTCTTTTTGCGATAATGTGAAAAACATCGCTCAATTGGATTGGGAGTGAAACAAAGTGTTGCACAGAAAAAGACGTTTCGAAAAACAGGACAACCCCCGCTTTTTGCTTGCGCCGGCTTTGCGCAATAAACATCGCGGAACATGGCTTGGCGTGGTTTTCTGCTTAGCCCTTCTCTGCGCTGCCTTGAGCTGTGCAAAGCCCGGCCGCACCAAAGAACCGGCCCCGGTTGATCTGGGCTCTTGCGACCCTTATGCCGACCGCGCCATGAAGGATCAGGATTATGAAAACAGCATCATCCGTCACCGCAAATTCCTCGGCAAGGAGCCGAACAACCCCCTGGCCACCTATCACCTGGGATACTCCTATGGTCAATTAGGGGACCATGAGCTGGAAGCGGCGTATTATGAAAAGGCGCTCAGCCTTGGACTGAGAGATGATGCGGCTTGTTTCAACTTGGGCATGGCCTACGCAGAGTTGGAGGAACCGGCAAAAGCGATTGAGGCCTTCAACAAGGCGATCACCATGAACCCCCGCCGCGCCGACGGTTTTTTCGGGCTCGGCCTCGTATACGCTCAAAGAGGCGACGGCGGGCAGGCGGAAAAGGCGTTTCTGAAAGCCATAGACCGAAACCCTGCTTTTCTGGAGGCGAGGCTGAACCTGAGCATGCTTTACGCTCGGCAGGGCGAATTCCAAGAGGCCAGGGCCCAACTTCGAAAGATTCTGGAGACCGATCCGCACCACGATGTGGCAAAGGAGCTCCTGGAAAGCCTTGAAAAGAGATAAGGAGGAATCGACCGCCCATGGCCTCGGCTTTGAATGGATAAACACATCGCAAAAGGGGTAACCATGGAAGAGACCTTGAAATGGGAATGCACAGACGGGATTGGCATACTGACATTCAACAAACCCGAGTCCTTCAACGCCTTTGATTTAGAAATAATTCAATCTTTTGCGGAAAAGCTTGTGGAGATCTCCCGGGATCCCCTCGTGAAGGGTGTGGTCCTTGCCGGTGCCGGGAAGGCATTCTGCGCAGGAGGGGACCTGGGGTGGGTCTCCGGGTTTGGAAAGAGTTACGGGGAAGCTTTTCATACCCTTGCCGCCAGATACCATCAGGCCATCCTTGAAATACGGCGCATGCCCAAACCGGTGGTGGCCGCCATTCAAGGGCTTGCCGCCGGCGGCGGGTTTTCAATGGCCCTCGCCTGCGACTTCAGAATCATGGAAGCCTCCGCGGTTCTGAGACAAGCTTACACCAGCAACGGCCTGAGTATTGACGGGGGAGGAACATTTACCCTGCCCCGGCTGCTCGGGCTGGCAAGAGCTCTGGAAATCGTGGCCTTTGACCGTCCCATATCGTCCGAGCAGGCCCTCGACTGGGGGCTTGTTACAGAGCGTGTCCCGGATGGCCAGAGCCTGGGAAGAGCGGTGGCGCTGATCCAGGAAATTCGAAAAGGCCCTCTGTCTTCTTTTGCCGCCTCCAAACGTTTGCTGACCGATGCTTTTAACACCTCTTTCGAAGCGCAGCTTGAAAACGAAAGGACGCTGCTTGCGTGGTGTGCGGATCACCCAAACGGCCATGAAGGAATCCAAGCTTTTTTGGAAAAGCGCAAACCTGTTTACCGCTGAAGGATCCGAGAGAGGATTGGGACACTTCTCCAGGAGAAAAAAAGGCCCCTAAGGGGCCAAGTGGATCACCTGCCATCGCCTTGGTGCCCTCAGGGGTCTTGAATGGAGAGGAGCAAATTACGGGCTTCTCCCGTGTTCGCGGATCTCCCAGATCCGGACCACCAAAGGAGACGAGGGTCGTACAAAATTTCATACACTATTTATGGCCTCTATGAGCTTGTGCAGCCTGCCAAAATCCTGACGGTTGAAATCCACCACAAGCCTTGGGAGCCGGGCAACCTCCGGCTCATCGGCTTCTTCGGGAAAAGGCCTTGAAAGGTGGAGATCACCCCCGGGTCTCAGCATGTCTATAAAGCGCTGCTTCAGCGCCGCCGCATCTTCCTCTTGAATCTCAGACCTGAGGCGAATCACCAACTGGTCTCCCACGTATCTCAGGCTGTGGTAGCGATGGTAAAAACGGCCGATTCTTTCGAGGGCGGCATCCGCGGAATCAACCACCTCAAAAAGGTCGAAGTCCATTGCACTGATATATTCCCGGGACAGGAGCTCTTTTTTCAGGAAATCCACCCACCGCGCCCAATATTTGCCTCCAGGCGAATCTAAGAGGATGAGGGGCAGAGGGGCGCGCTTTCCTGTCTGCACCAAAGTGAGCGTCTCCATGGCCTCGTCAAGGGTGCCGAATCCGCCCGGAAAAAGGGCCACCGCATCCGACTCCTTCAGAAAGGCTACCTTCCGGTTAAAGAAGTACTTGTAGTTGATGCTGCGGGGATTTCCATCGATCACCGGGTTGGCTTTTTGCTCAAAGGGAAGCCGGATGTTGACCCCGAAGGAATGGTCCGGTCCGGCCCCCTCGTTCACGGCCTGCATGATCCCGGGGCCGCCTCCTGTAATGACCATGTACCCGCTTTCAGCCAGTTTGCGTCCCAATTCTTTGGCCATCTCATAAACGGTTTCATCGGCCCCCGCCCTGGCTGAGCCGAATACCGTCACTTTCCGTACGCTATGGTAGGGGCCGAAGACCTTGGAGGTAAACCGCATTTCCTTTAGTGTCGAATTCATCAGTTTGAGGTCGACCCGTTCGACATTTTCCTGCCCCGCCTTGAGGGCTGCCAGGATCATCTCCCGCACAATGGCCGGCTGTTGGATACCTCCCACGAGGTCCATCAGCTGGTCGATCGAATCATCAACAGGGCCGTTTGTTCTTGTAAAATGAAGCTCCATCTCACTGGTCCTCGATCTTAATCTCACCACCATACCGCTCTGCCACCGCATTATCCACGCAAAATTCCATTTCTTCCTCGGACACCTCCTTTGGATCCTTCAAAGCTTCGATGGGGCACAAAAAGAGATTACCCGCCGTGTCCTTCACCCGAACGTAAACCCTTTTGCCCTTTTCCTTTGACATGCAGGCGCTCCTTTCTTGAACAAAACATAAACACCATGTCCCGCCGGGCCGGGCCTCTTTTGGACCCCCTGTCTCTTTCAATGGACCGGAATGGCCAACACGGGCACCCGCGAATGCTTCACCACCTTCTCAGCGACGCTTCCGAAAGCAAAATGTCCTTTTCGTCCCCGGGTCGCCATAACCACCAGTTCAGGACCTTCTTTATCTATGAGCTTGAGGATTTCGCCGGCCGGGTCTCCGATAGCCGTGTGCCTAATATAAAGCGGGCATCCATGGAGATAGCTCTCACAGATCTCGCCCAGTCTTTTCTCCGCCCTTTCCCTCTCAAGGTTTTGCATCTTTTCGATCTCCGATTGATCAAAGTCTCCATACCAGGCCCCCACAGGGGCGAAAGGCTCCAACACATAAAGCACATGGACCTCTGCCTGGTACTTCTCCGAAAGGGATGTGACATAGGATAACGCCTGCGCCGCATTTTCGGAAAAATCCGTGGGCCAAAGAATTTTTTTCAGGGTCATGGTCATGTAACGAATCTCCTTCAATTGAAAATGAACAGCGGATAACGTTTCTTAATCATTTCTGATTCCGTGTCAAGGACTTCGGTGACGCCTGTACCCCTCCTCCCCTTCCTTCTCGGATCCCGCAAGAAAAGGCGCACCCATCATAGAAAAACGGGACGTCACCTGTCAAACAGATCGCAATGAGTTGTGCTTTAAAGGACAGGCGAGACGTAAAGAAGGGCAAGAAAAGGGAATCACTCATCGGCGTGGAAGAGCTACCTGAACGTCTTGGAGAACATAGGCGCTGACTTTAAAAAGCATGGAAGTGGAAGCGTTTCATGTTGAGAAAAACATTCCTGCCGCTGGTCAGCGGCAAGTCCGTGAGTGCGTTCTTGGTGGTGAAAGCCTGGAACACCAAATCCCGGACTCTCACAAACACATCATAATACGGGCCGTTGTCCACCACCCTCTGTATCTCACCTTTAAAAGAGAGATACTCTTCGGAACCAAAGAGGAGAGAGAAGAGTTTGCCAAACTTCCTATATCTGAGCAGTACAAGACAGTTGAGTATTGAGAGTCCGGGATTTGGTGTTCCAGGCTTTCACCACCAAGAACGGAGCCTTATCTCCTTGAAAAACGGCCTCGAACACGTTTTTCATACCCACAAATTCCGCCACAAAAGGGGTCGCCGGTCGCTGAAAAACTTCATCGGTCTTACCCACCTGTTCGATACGCCCCTGACTAATCACCGCGGCACGGTCCGCCAGGAAGAGGGCCTCGCCAAAATCATGGGTCACCATGAGAAAGGTGATTCCCATTTCGCAGTGGAGTTCCTTGAGAACCTTACGAAGGTCTTCCCTGAAATTGGGGTCAAGCGCGGAAAGCGGTTCATCCAGCAATAAAACAGACGGACTTACCACCAGGGCGCGGGCCAGAGCAACACGCTGCCTCTCTCCTCCGCTCAGGTTGCTCACAGAACGGTTCACTAATCCGCCGAGGTTCAAGGCTTCGATAAATCGCTCCACCCTTTTTTGGGATTCCCTGTGATCCATCCTGTGATAGCGGAGACCGTAGGTTATATTCTGGAAGACATTCAGGTGCGGAAACAGGGCATAGTCTTGATACACGATACCAATGCCGCGATGCTCGGGAGCGATGCGGGTGATTTCGCGGTTCTCCACCACGATGCGGCCGCTCGTTACCGGTGCCAGCCCGCTGATAGCCTCTAAAACCAGGGTTTTCCCGGCCCCGGTTGGGCCCAGCAGGGTAAAGAACTCCCCTTTCTCTATAGATAGGTCTACCGATCTGATGGAAAAGCCCGGTAGATCAATACACAATTTGTCAACGCGAATCATGCCCGTCTCTTTTGCGGAAGCGAGACCAATCTGAGAAACAAAAAGAGCACCAGAGAGACGAAGATTAACCACACAGCTACAGGCTGTGAATACTTCATCCCGTAAGCTGTAAAGCGTTCATAAATCAGCACAGGCGCCGTCATGGGGTGGTAGGCCACAATGACGATGGCGCCGAACTCGCTGATGGCCCTCGCTGTGCACATGATCATCCCGGCCAGCATACTTCTCCATGCCAGGGGGAAGGTAATGCGGAGAAATGTCCCGGTCATGGATGCTCCAAGGCTGCGGGACACCTTTTCCAA
>JARRRH010000070.1:0-9322 GCA_037380925.1 Deltaproteobacteria bacterium
TCCGGTCCAATAGTAAAACGGCGAGGCGATACAGCCGGGGATGATGACCATGTCCGGAAATTTCTTCGAAAGCCTCCGGACCTCGTTTAGGTATTCTTCTGGAGTGTGGGTCATGATGGAGGGAAACTCTTTCTTGTAGCGAAAGATCCTCCTAAAAGGGGGTAAACCGTAGGACAGAGCGATTCGATCGTGGTCATTCATGAAGAGCACTTTGAAACCCCTTTGCCGAGCCATTCTGACCACCTCTTCCATGCTGTGTGCACCGTCACTGAATCCCGTTCTGAGGTCCACCAGACCAGGTGCGGCCGTGTACGGACTCCCGTGGTCGGCGTGGCATGTCAAGGGCATGACAAAAAACAAGAGGGCGATCATGAAGGGCCGAGCTGCAATGCTCGGCCGGGAGGCTGGGAAAGGGTGGCGAGAATTATTTAACCTTTTGGTTTTACATGCTTCTTTTTGAATTGACAGGCCAAGGATCATAACGTAAATTGCCATGACTTCTCATTTAACCATATTCTTCTTAAAGTGTCTATGCTTACATAAAAAGTTTGCCCCGATTGCCAACAAAATCGCAAAGCCACTTAGAGGTAGAAGTTCTATGGATGGAGCGGCGCAGCCGCGTTTTATAAAATCGCGAAGCGATTTTATCTAGGAGACACGATGGAAGGCCTTTTCGAACTGATGATCACCTCAGAGAAAGAAAAAGGCGAAAGCATAGAGGTGTGTGTCGCTGTTCGAGTGAAAATGGCCGGAAATGAAACAATGTGCCCTGTAACCAAGCGCTGCACGACTTACGAAGCCCTGGAGCTTGAGCTGGGCGGCCTGAGAAATAACGTGGAAAGACTTTTGAACCGGGCAAAGGAGGTCTTTGAAAGGTCCGAGAAGCAAGCCGACCTGGGTTTGGATCCCAACATGCCGCCGGAAGAGATTTGGCCTCTTTTGTCCGGCGTGGCTGATGAAACGGCTTTTGTGGAGGCTTTCAACAGCCTGGAAGAGGAGAAACGCCGGGAGGTGGCTGAACACGTGCTGACCCGGTGCAACATCTTCTCAGGAAAAGCCGCTGTCTTTTCGGCCCGCTATGATGAAAAAACCGCCCGGATGGCATAAATCCGTACTCATTTCCCGGGAGACTCCCTTTTTGTCATGTCGAAAAAGTCCGCTTTCAGAATAGCCGTGCTGCCCGGCGACTACATCGGCCCTGAGGTTATGGCCGAAGCGCTCAAAGTATTGCGCGCAGTTGGCGCCAAGTACAATCACGACTTTGCGTTCAGGGAATCGCTTATCGGAGGAGCTGCCTGGGATGAGTGGGAGGCGCATTTGCCCAAAGCCACACTGGACATATGCAAGACCTCGGATGCTATATTGCTGGGAGCCGTGGGCGGTCCTGTAGGCGAGCAGCTTTTGCCCAAATGGCGGGATGTAGCTCCCAATGCGCTTCTCCCCCTGAGAAAGAAGTTTGATCTATTCGCCAACCTTCGTCCTGCAAGGCTCTACCCCGCACTGGCTTCCGTGTGTCCATTAAAGAAAGAGATTGCGGAGAGAGGTTTTGATATTCTTGTTGTTCGAGAACTCACGGGCGGTATCTATTTTGGTGAGCCGCGAGGTCGTGACCGCAAGGGCGAGGAGGAGAGAGCCTTTGACACCATGGTGTATTCGAGGAGAGAAATAGAGAGAGTCGCCCACGTGGCCTTCAAGGCCGCACAGAAAAGACGGAACAAGGTGACCTCCATTGACAAAGCCAATGTCCTTACGACCCATGATGTTGAAATATTCCTTCAGTCTGGAGGAGGAGAGCAGGGCAATAGAGAGCGCGGTTGAAAAAGTTCTCGAGAAAGGGAAAATTAGAACGCCGGATATCGGGGGAACCGACAGCACATCCGAGCTTGGGGACGCCATTGTCCGGACCCTGTAAAAAAATAGGTTAGCCCAATCCGGCTAATCCGTCTTTTTTCTTGGTAGAGCTGATGGGGGCCGAACCCCCGACCTTATGAATGCCATTCAGTTCTTTTTTTCTATCAAAGTAACCATAACTAATTAAAGTTAATATATTTTTCACATGGCCTGCCGACTGTTTTGTACGATGCTCTCACGGAAACGGCACGGGATAGAACCATAGAAATCATACGAAAAAGGGGCGGCCTGATTCGCACCCGTGAAGCCCTTACCAAGCGCGGTTACAGAAGAACAAACTGGAGGAAATGATGTTGTTCACCTGCATGCTCCCCTCGGCGACCGGAGAGGCGATGAAAGAGGACCGGCATCAGGATGAGGACGAGAGGCATCTGAACCGCCAGCCCCGAGATAATAGCGATGGCCAGAGGTTTTAACATAGCCGCGCCCTGCCCAAGGCTCAGGGCCACAGGAAGCAGGGCCAGGATGGCGGCGATGGTGGTCATGGCAATGGGTCGCATGCGGTTAAGGCCCGCTTGGATCACGACCTCGGTGTGGCCTCCGCCCCCGCTGAGCAGCAGTCGGTACTCGGAGAAGTAAAAAACCGCCACCTCAGTAACGATGCCTACGATCATGGTCATGCCCATCATTGCCATGATGTTCAGTTGAACGCCCGTGATCCAGAGCCCTATGAAAACGGCGGGGATGGAAAGGAGAGGCATGAGGATAATGCTGATGGCGATCAGAAACTGTTCGTACAGATAGAGGAGCAACACGAAAACCAATGACACGGCGGCGACGAAAACCATCATCAAGCCTCGAAAGGCGATTCGTTGCTCTTTGTAAAGGCCGCCCATCTCGTAATAGATTCCCTGGGGAAGAAGACCCTTCTGTCTCAAGACTTTCTCCACATCCTGGGCCACAGACCCCATGCTTCGTCCGCTGATGCGAGCCGTCACGGGCACCATGCTCTTCAGGTTGTCCCGGATGATCTGGGGTTGCCCGGTGACGGCCTCCACCGTCGCGATTCGCTTCAGCGGAAAGTGGTGTCCGTCCGGTGCGGTCAGCCACATCCCGCGAAGCTGGTCCTCTCGCATCCTCAGCCCCTCGGGCACCCAGACCCGGATGCCGAGCAGCTTGATGCCCTTCTGCACCTTGGTTGTGACCACGCCTGAAAAGAAGGCTTCCAACTGGCTGGTCACGTTTTCAGGGTCTATTCCCTCCAACGCTCCCTTGGCGGGGTCCACTTTGATCTCAAAAGAATCTCCTGCAATCACGACCCCGCTCCTCACGCCGACGATTCCCTTGACGTCGCCGATCGCATGCGCCACTTTGTGAGCCGTGTTCATGAGCTGTGAGGTTCCTTCCCCGAAGAGTTTCACCTCGATGGGTTGAGGAACGGCGGTTAAATCGCCGATAAGATCCTCTATGAGCTGGGCGGTTTCAATACTGAGCCCCGGCACACATTCCTCTACTTGCCGGCGGACAGTGTCCATGATCGACCAGACAGAAGGTCGAGGGGGAGATTTGAGATCGATGAAATAGTCGCCCTGGTTGGTCTCGGTGATTCCGCCGCCAAGCTGCGTGCCCGTGCGGCGCGAATAGGTTTTGATCTCGGGGATCTTTTTCAGAATCGAGTCCACCTGCGCGAGCAGACGGTCGGTCTCGGCAAGAGAAGTCCCGGGCGGGGCCCGGTAATCCAGCACGAATCCGCCTTCGTCCATCTTGGGGAGAAACCCGGAGCCGACACGGCGGTAAGAGATAAAACCGCCGGTAACCAGAATGAGAACCGCGACGGCAAGCAGCCAGGGATGGGCCAGGGACTTCTTCATGAGACCCTCATAGCCCTGCCGGAAGATGCGACTGATTCGTCCCGCCTTTTCAGGTTCCGTATCCTTGCTTACGAACAGATGCTCCGAGAGAAGTGGAATTGCGAGCCATGCCACTATGAAGGACACCGCTAGAGCACTGGCCATCGTGAGTGACAAGGCCTTGAAAAAGGCGCCGGTTACCCCGCTGAGAAAGGTCAGGGGAAGAAAAATGATGATGGTTGAGCACGATGACCCGGAAAGGGGGTGGGTAAACTCTCGGGCCGCTTCCCGGATCAGGTCGTGCCGAGAACCGGAGCCGCCATGCAAGGGCCGGGTGATGTTTTCGATCATCACGATGGCATCGTCGATGATCAAGCCCACTGCCGCCGCCATGCCCCCCAGGGTCATGATGTTGAAAGTCATATTGAGGACGTGCAGCAAGAGGATGGTGGTAGCCAGCACGGATGGGACCACCAGAATGGCAATCAGGGTGATCTTAGCATTGCGCAGGAAAAGAAGAAGTAGCAGCGCGGCCAGACCTGTGCCCATAAGAAGGGCGTCGCGCACGCTGCGAGCGGTCTCCACCACCAGGCTGCTTTGATCGTACCATGGTTTAACCTGAACCCCCTTAGGTAGCTGGTCGTGAAACTGCTTCAGCTTGTTCTGGACCTGGGCCACGATGTCCACTGTGTTGCCTGCAGGCTGTTGGTAGATCGGCAGCAGGACAGCGTTTTGGCCGTTGGCCATGATAGTCGTCCAGTTCGGCACGCTGGCCTGCTCGACCGTGGCGATATCCTCCAGTCTGACCAGACCGTTCTTGCCACTCCGCAGCACTGTGTCACGAATCTGCTGCAAGTCCCGAAAGCGAGTATCTGACAATAGGAGAAAAAACTTATAGTGATCCTGCAGGCGGCCCACGGCTTTAAGCACGTTGGCCGCAGAGACCGCCTTGATGACATCTTCGAGGGTCAGCTCGTAGGCCTGCAATCGGGCCGGGTCTGCAGAAACGCGGTACTCCGCCTGTTCGCCGCCCATGACTCCTATCTTGGCGACCCCATCGATGGCTGAAAGAAGGGGGGAAAGCTGGTACTGGGCAATATCTCGCAATTCGATGAGACTGTGCAGGCTGGATGTCATGCTGTAGGCGGCTATGGGATAGACTGTGGCATCCATGCGGCGGGCGCTGAAGGACGTGCCCGAAGGCAGAGACGACAGTTGCTGATTTACGGCTGATTCGACCTGAAGCAGCGCCACAACCATGTCATGGCCCCAGGAAAAGTCGATGGAAATTTCGGCGCTGCCCCGGCTGGTCGTGGACCGGATGCTCCGCACCCCCGGAATGGCGTGGAGAGCCTCTTCCACGGGCCGGGTGATTATGGTGACCATCTGGTTCGCGGGACGATCACCTGCCTCCAGCATGACCTGGATTCGGGGATAATCGACACGGGGGAACAAAGCGACCGGAAGCCTGAAGGCACTCAATGCGCCTCCCAGGACCAGTAAGGCCAAGAAAAACAAAATAGATCGGCGATGGCCGGGTACCCAAGAGGAGAAACTCACCCACCCACCTCCTGCACAACCATTCCGTCTTTGAGCTCATAATTGCCCACAGTGACTACTGCTTCGCCGATCTTCAGGGGACCACTGACGGCCACCAGATCACCCGCTTCGATTCCTGTACGGACGTTGACCCGATGGGCACGACCTTCTCGAACAACGAAGAGGTAAGCGCCCTGTTCATCCCTCAACACGGCGCTCCGAGGGACCGCCAGGGCCCTCACCTGACTGAGGGTGATGGTCCCTTTAATCCTGCTGCCTATGACCAGTGGAGCCGATTTGGAATCAGGCACCCGGGTCAGAACGTCTACCAGCCTTGTGGCCGGATTCACCATGGCGAGCACACTTGTCACCTCCACCCCTACATGCAAGGATTCCTCGAACAGCGACTCTAGCACCACTTCCATTCCCGGCTTGACACGTCGTGCATCCTCCGGCTCCACCCCCAAGGGCACAATCAGGGTATTGCCGCTGGCCAGCAGCACAGCATCCGTATCTGCCTGGACGCGCTGCCCCTGGCTCACCTTGAGCTGGGTAATGATCCCAGCGAAAGGAGCTCGAACAATGACTTCCTTCTTCTGGCTGCCGAGTTTCTGTAGGGCCTTGAGCTTGGCCTTCGCATCCTCAAGATTGCGGCGCGCGCTGGAGACTTGATCCCGGGTCGCCAGCTGTTGGGAGAGCAGGCGTTCTGTCTGATCCAGCTTGTTGCGAGCGTAATCCACTGCCGCCTTGGCTTGTTGATAATCCATTCTGACCTTGGGGGCGGTATCGAGTTCCAGCAGTTCCTGATCGGCCACTACCCGCTCGCCAACGCGGACGAGCAGGCGACTGACCATCCCTGCCTGAGGCAGGGAAATGCTGCTGATGTGCTCGGGGTCCGGCTGAACCTGGCCGTAGGCCAGCACCGTCTGCTTCAAGGTATGTTCAGTCAGCGGTTGGGTTTGAACTTGTGCCTGAGGTTCGGACTGAGCTGACCCTGCCGGCAGGCAGAGCGCGACAAACAGCAGGTATGCAAAACACCTTCTCGAAAAAGCGGCAAGACGAATCAAGGTCGGTTCTCCCCGTCCGTTGACATGGAGGTCTCATCGGGCCAGGCGAGCAAGGTGTCCAGGGCGATCCGGATTTCCCACAGCGATTGCTCCAAGTCTACGGCTTCCAGTCGTTTGTTGAGCAAGGTATTTGCCATGTTGACGTAGGTGAGGGAGCCGATGTTTCCCGCTTCGTAGGCCCTGGTCGCCTTCTCAACCATGTTCTCTAGGATCGGCAGCTTCTCTTGAAGCACAGAGAGTTGTTGGGAGATCAAATCCTGCTTGGTCCGCAGGAGATTGACTTCGTTGTAAGTCTGGTCCAACCGGGCCTGATAAGCCTGGGCGAGCTGAGCGCGGGTTGCCCGCTGAATCGCAATCTGCCCCCGATTGGCGTTCAGGACCGGGAGATTCAACGTGATACCCAATCCCACACTGGTCACATCGCCAGTGTCGCGCCCCTGGTTGAAACCTACGCTCAAGGAGGGGAATTGAGACAGGACCGCTTGTCGCACCTTGGCCTCCTGGCTTTGATATCCCGCCTGCAAAGCGAGCAGATCAGGCCGGCGTTTGGGCAAAGCCGCCAGGGCTCCCTGAAGGCCGCTCTGTTCCAGCGGTTGAGGTCTTGGCAAGGGCATGAGATTAAGCTCCACATCCGGGCTGAGACCCAGCAACGCATTCAAATGGCGCCGGGTTTTGTTCACGTTCTGCTCCATTTGGCTCACCTTCGTGTTGGCGTCAAGGAGGGCGGTCAAATCGGTGCCTGTCACATCCAGAGTAAGATTACCTTCCTCCAGGGCCTTGAAGGACCGAGCGTATCGCTTGGCATAGAGGATCTGAGCCTGGCGCAGAAGCTCCAATTTGCGAGCCTCCAGGACGCCTTGCACAAACAGGGTGCGCGCCTTTTGCACGACCTGCCACTCTTGCCACAGAATGTCCAGGTCTACCTGGAGGGTGTTCGCCCGGGATGCTGCAACCTTTACATCGTGCAGCACCAGGGCCATAAGATCGTAGTTGAGCCCGAGACCGTATGCATTGGAAAGGGGAGGCGGCCCGGAAGTGGGATGACCTCCGCTCAGGGAAATTTGGGGGTCCGGGAGCAACCGAGCGTCGAACAGCTGGGCCTGTGCGACTTCTGCCCGCAGGCGCCGAGCCTTCAGCTCAGGGTTGTTGACCACCGCCAGGATGGCCACCTCGGTCATGTCGAGGCCGTTTTCAGGAGCGAAGGGATGAGAGCGCAGTATAGGCAAGGGGAGCTCTCGAACATCTATCCTGAGCTTTGGCACCTGCGCGTCCAAGTCCGGTTCCTCATGTAAAGGCTTGGGTGAATAGGTGGCACAGGCACCCAACAAAATCCCCAGGGCAAGCAAACTTAACCATCCGGCGGTGGAGCAGGCCCGTTCGTTCACTGAGTGGTCTGCACGGCTGGCAAATGTCTCCTTTGGCAACATCAAATTAAAATGCTATGCATGACCTTACAAATAAATACTGTAAATTGTGTATTTTCATCGGGAATGGTACGTATCCTGCTCAAAGCTACTTGAAAACACATCAGTTACTTCTAATTTATTTAAGTTCTGCTCTATTTCGCCATATCTGTTAATCTATTTCTATACACCTCAAGCCCTGTTATGCACATCGCAAGCCAGAATAGCCCGCTCGCGTAACCTGCAAGCACATCGCTGAGATAATGCACCTGGAGGTAAATTCTGCTAAAGCCTATCAGGAAAATGACAAACCCCGCAGCCACTACTACGAGCACACGCAGGTTCCAAGACTTTATGCAGCGGAACGCAAAGTACGTAATAATCCCATAAAATATGACAGACATTACTGCATGGCCGCTCGGGAAGCTCCACCCGCCTACTTTTATAAGGGTGGTCTCGGAAATAGGCCTTGGCCTCCGAATTACTGCTTTCAACACCAGAAAGAGAACGTTCCCTCCAAGGATTGCCGCAACATAAGTCACGATGTAATCGATCCTCCTCTTAACAAACAGATAGCCTATTAGGAGTAGACTTCCTATGGATATTGCCACCCATCCTCCAAGCTGTGTGACCATAATCATAATGCGTGTTACCACAGGCGTCCTGAAATAAAGAACATGGCTGAGAACCCATTGGTCAACCAAGACAAACGGGTCGCCGGAAAGGACATCTTCTGTTATTCCCGCGAATATCCATGCAAATATTGCACTTATCGCAAGTCCTACCGTAAGATGAAGACCCAAATAACTTCTCGGGGACAGCCTTTCCTTCACGAACGCAATCACTCTTGGATGGTTTTCTATGAACCCCTTAACATGCCGATTTGAAGCGAAGCCCCTGCACTTGTCCCAAAACCATGCATAAATTTCTGCCTGCCTCCTCGACAGAGTTCTGTACAGATAGGCAAAGAAGACTATTACCAGCAGAATAAAAAGCGCGAAAACTCCCGCCTTCCCGGACCACTTCTCTACCCATTGCCAGCTCTGACCGAAAAAGTAACCCAGCAGGGTAAAGGTCACGGCCCAGAGAATGCCACCTGCGGCATTGTAGACCAAGAATTCCCGGTACCTCATCTTTGCCATGCCTGCTACAAAAGGCGCCATAGCGCGGAGAAGGCCTATAAACCGGCCGAAAAAAATGGTTTTCCCGCCGTGCCTGTGAAAATATCCCTCGGTTTTCCTGATATGCTCCTTCTTAAGCAAAAGAAGCCGGTCATGTTTCTCGAAATACCTCCGGCCAAAAACCTTCCCTAAAGTGTAACCGACGCTGTCACCCAGGACTGCACCAAGGGCAATCACCCAAAGGCAGTCCCCGATATCCAAGATGCCACGCGATGAAAGGAATCCAGCCAAGACCACGATGCTTTCGCCGGGAATGACAAGGCCCATAAAAGCGGAGCTTTCCAGAAAAGCCGCAATGAATATAAGAAGGTAACCCCATTGACCGAGCACGCCGACAGTATTGAGAATTCTTTCAAGCATAATCAGCCCCTTCCCTGCTTGGGCACTTTGCAAGACGGAGTAAATGTTGTGCCAAGTCCCCAAACAACACC
>JARRRH010000071.1:0-10744 GCA_037380925.1 Deltaproteobacteria bacterium
ACCCGCTAAAGACAAAATCGTCATCGGCCAGGCTATATCACTTTCGGGCCCAAATGCGGCCGGTGTTGCTATATCAGGCGGTCGAATCTACACGCGGTGGGTTGAAGAGGTCAATAAGAATGGCGGGATCTATGTGAAGGAGTATGGCAAAAAATTGCCTGTAGAGCTCAAAAGATATGACGATAAAACTGATATAGGCACCATGACGAACTTGCTGGAAAAACTGATCGTGGAGGACAAGGTTGACTTTGTGTTCCCGCCCTGGGGCACGGCCTGGCTCTTTGCTGCTGCTCCTATCGCTAACAAGTACGGCTATATTCTGATCGGCGGGCCAGGCGGGGCCTTGAAACTCAAGGAGCTGAATTTGCCTTACTTTTTTCAGGTGTTGAATTTTTCCGAAACCCAAGGTCCGGCGCTGGCCGACATTTTTGAAGAAGTCGGTGTCAAGTCGGTGGCCGTGGCCTACCGCGCAGACCTCCACGGGGTGGAGTATGGCGATGCCATGGCTCCGGATTTCAAGAAGAGGGGAATTGAAGTCAGAATGAAGAAGAGCTATCCTCCGGAATTTAAGGACTTATCACCCATATTGAAGGACGCCAAGACGCTCGGTGTCGATGCCTTTTGCGCTGCGTGCTATCCTCCCGGAGGCTTTCTTTTTACTGGCCAGTCCATGGAGCTTGGCATCAACTTCAAGGCGTTTTTCCTCACTGTTTTGCCTTTTTCCCCCAACGCCTATAGGGATAATTTGGGCGTAGATGTGGTGGAGGGAGTCATGGGCGGCGGTGCATGGAATGCCAAAACGTCCCCCGGAGCCAAGGAGCTTGTTGATAAATTCGTAGCACGCTTTGGCGTAGAACCTGACTACTGGGGAGGTCTGTTCTATTGGTCATCGCTCGAGCATTTCCAGCAGGCGATCGAGAAGGCGGGAACCCTGGATCAGAAAAAGATCAGGGATATCATGGCCACGGAGACCTTCGACACGGCTCTGGGTCCGTTCTGGTACGATAAGAACCGGTACTTTGTCAATCATCCCGGTGAAATAGGTCAGTGGCAAAAGGGAGTGTTCGAAGTCATAGACCGATCGAAGAAGCGCACCGCACCACCTGAATACCCCAAGCCGCCATGGCCAGTGAAGTAGTAGAGAGTCGCCAAAACGAATAATGGAATCTCGGATCTCGCGTAAGGGGGGTCTCCGCCTCAGGCGGCTGAATCCCCTCCAAAGGGCGGGCGTAATGCCCGCCCCTATACTTCTTTAAGTTATTGTTGAGAGTTCATGCTTAGAAAGCCATCACGATGATTGTAACCATCCTGGACATGGTGATTGCCGGTTTACTGCTGGGTGGGATCTATGCCCTGATTGCCGTGGGGCTGAGCCTCCAGTACGGGGTGGCCCGGGTGCTGAACATTGCTCACGGAGAGTTCATCATGCTCGGGGCTTTCGGCACCTGGTGGCTGTTTACCGCACTTGGGATTAACCCTCTCCTTTCTCTGGCTATTTGTGGGCCTATTGTGTTTGCAATCGGTTTCATCCTTTACAGGACTCTGTTTACGAGGCTGAGGAGATCGTCTGCATCCCCGGCTGCTTTTGAGGGAAGCTCTATGCTGGCCTGTTTTGGTCTTCTCTTCATCATTCAGAATGTGGCCATATTGGTATGGGGGGCTGACATAAAAGGGTACTCTTATCTGGCTTTTCCGGTCAATTTCGGAGGAGCGGTTTTTGCAGCCAACCGCCTCATAACCCTTGGATTTGCCATAGTCATCGGGTTGGTGTTTTATGTCTTCTTGGCCCGCACCCGATTGGGAAAAGCGATCAGGGCGGCAGCCCAAGACCCGACCGCCGCCGGACTCATGGGGGTTAACATGAACCAGGTGCTGGCTTTGTGCTTCGGCTTCGGTGCCTTGATGGCTGGTTTTGGCGGAACCCTCATAAGCATGTCCTACAAGATTCAACCCACCATGGGGCTCGAATATACCGTGATTGCCCTCATCGTGATTGTCCTGGGAGGGTTGGGCAGTATCCCGGGCAGTTTTATAGGGGGTCTTTTGCTGGGTCTTGTGGGCAGTATCGTAACCTATATCCAACCGGGTTTATCCCTGGTTGCCTATTATACCATCTTTATGCTTTTGCTCTTCGCAAAGCCAAAAGGTATTTTGGGGAAATAGAGAAATGAACAGGGTAAGGGTTGGCTCCAAGAGATTCCTTGTGCCGGGGTTGCTTTCTGTAATCGCAATCCTTTTGGCTACTTCCCCCCTCTATGCGCCGTTGTACACAATCGTTCTTCTGAGTACTATCTTCATGTATGTCATCATTACAGTGAGTTGGACCATGTTCTCCGGCCCCACCGGTTACATCTCACTGGCGCCGGCCGCATTCTTCGGGGTGGGGGTATACAGCTCGGCTCTGCTGGGATTTGCGTTGCCCTTGCCTCTCATTATCGTTATCGGCGGCTTGGTCGGCTTCTGTCTTGCCCTTCTCGTTGGGGCTTTGACTCTGAGGCTGAGGGGCATCTATTTCGTTATGTTCACATTCGGACTCGTTGAGCTCCTCTTGCATTTTATTCTTTGGTGGGAAGTCAACATTACAGGAACAACAGGCCGGGTGGTGCCTACAGCGGGCAACACCAGGGTGTACTATTTCATGCTGATTATTTTCGCCATACTCATGCTCACCACTTACTTGATCCGAAGATCCAGGTTTGGTCTGGCTTTACAGAGCATAGGAGAATATGAGGAAGCAGCGGCTCACAGGGGTGTTAATGTAACGGCCTTGAAAATTATCACCTTTGCTGTCAGCGCTTTTTTCATGGGGGCAGCAGGAGCCGTCATGGCAACAAGATGGACCTATATTGACCCGAAGATCGCCTTTAACCCTCTCCTTTCTTTTATGCCGGTTTTGATGGCCATCTTCGGCGGCATGGGGCAACTCTATGGGCCTATAATCGGCGCGGCTCTCTTTACCTACCTGGAAGAATTTTTGATAACCCGGTTTCCTTATCACTATATGCTTATTTTCGGCATTATCATGCTGGTGGCTATCTTATACATGCCGGAGGGTCTCGTAGGACTGATACAGAAGCTATGGAAGCGAATGTGGGGGGCGAAAGGTGCCAATACTTGAAGGTGAGGGCGTGACCAAACATTTCGGAGGATTGGCCGCTGTATCGAATGTGGATTTTGGTTTGGAACAAGGTGAAGTGCTCGGTCTGATCGGCCCTAACGGAGCCGGTAAAACAACCCTGTTCAATCTCATATCGGCCGCCCTTACTCCCAAATCAGGGGTCATCCGATTCAAGGGTAAGGACATAACCGGCTTAAAGCCCCATCAAATCTGTAGAATGGGTTTGGCGAGAACCTTTCAATCCGTAAAAGTTTTTGCCCATATGTCGGCTCTTAACAATGTCATACTGGGCTCGTTCTTCGGGAAGACGACCGCCGTCTCAGCAGCGGATGCCGTAAGAGAAGCGACTGAGCAATTGGAGTTTGTCGGGTTGGCAGGATTGCACACCACCCTTGCCAAAGACTTAACCTTGGCCAATCAGAAGCGACTGGAGGTGGCCGGAGCC
Source organism: Deltaproteobacteria bacterium (assembly GCA_037380925.1). Classification (GTDB taxonomy): domain Bacteria; phylum Desulfobacterota; class DSM-4660; order Desulfatiglandales; family HGW-15; genus JARRRH01. The sequence goes on from JARRRH010000071.1 coordinate 3,564, forward strand.
TTAGCCACCAAACCAGAGGTATTGTTGCTGGATGAGGTCATGGCAGGGCTGAACCCTTCCGAGGTAGCCCAGGCCATGGAATTGGTGACCAGAATTCGGGACAAGGGAATCAGCGTGCTTATGATCGAGCATGTCATGAAAGCCATTATGAACGTGTGTGAACGGATTTTGGTCCTTCATCACGGGCAGAAGATTGCCGAAGGAACGCCCCAGGAAATCGCCACCAGCAGAACCGTTATCAAAGTTTATTTGGGAGAAAAGGCTCATGCTGGAGGTTAGCCACATCAATGCGTTTTACGGCAAGATTCAGGCACTGTGGGACGTTTCCGTAAAAATCCATGAGGCGGAAATCGTCGCCTTGGTTGGAAGCAATGGAGCCGGTAAAACAACACTGCTTAAAACCATATCCGGTTTGCTCCGTCCGGCCTCGGGCCAGGTCGTATTCCGGGGCAACAGAATAGACGGGCTGGAATCTTACGCCATTGTGGAACTTGGTATGTCTCACGTCCCTGAGGGGAGGAGACTCTTTCCCGACATGTCGGTCCTTGAGAACCTGGAGATGGGCGCCTATCCTAAACGGGTGTGGAACCGTAAGGAAGAAATCCTTGAAGAGGTTTATGCGCTGTTTCCCTTCTTAAAAACCAGAAAAGGCCAACTGGCCAACACCTTAAGCGGCGGGGAGCAGCAAATGGTTGCTATGGGCCGGGGTTTGATGTCACGGCCGAAACTGTGCATCATTGATGAGCCTTCCTCCGGTCTGGCACCGATCGTGGTGGAAGAAATCTTCCATATCATACAAGGCCTCCGGGACCAGGGCATTGCCATCTTCCTCATTGAGCAGAATGTCCAGCAAACCCTGGAGATCGCTGATCGGGCGTACGTGTTGGAAAATGGGCGCATCACTTTAGAAGGCGCAAGTGAAAATCTTCTGCAAGAAGAACACATAAGAAAGGCCTATCTGGGTCTCTGATATTTATCAACCATTTTTAAAGGAGGTCTTAGCTATGGCAGGGAAATTGGCAAAATTGCTTTCCGATTTGAAAGAGCCGGAGGCCTTACAGCTCGTTGAGAAGACTCTGGCAAAAGGGGGGGACCCCATGACGCTCATGGAGGAGGCCAGGGAAGGCATGAATATCGTAGGAAAAAGATTTGCCACCGGAGAGTACTTCCTCCCGGATCTTGTCTTTTCAGGAGAGATCTTGAAAGGGATCGTGAAAATGCTCGAGCCCCATGTTAAGGTCAAGGAAGGTGAAAAATCGAAACGCCTGGGGAAGGTCATTATCGGGACGGTGGCCGGGGATATTCATGACATCGGGAAGAATCTTGTGGTCTTTATGCTGGATGTGAGCGGATTTGAAGTTTTGGACCTGGGTATCGATGTGCCTGTTCAGAAATTCGTTGACGCCATTAAAGAGACCGGCAGCAAGGTGGTAGGGCTGAGCGGGTTTTTGACCTTGGCCTTTGACTCCATGAAAGATACTGTTGAGGCGATCAAAGAAGCCGGACTCCGGGACGAGGTAAAGATCATGATCGGAGGCGGCCAGATCGACGAGCAGGTCAGGGGTTACACCGGGGCCGACGCCTATGGAAAAGATGCCATGGCGGCTGTTCAATTAGCCAAAGGCTGGATAGGAGGGTAAGACCATGGAAAAGAAATGGGAAGAAATGTCGTCGGATGAGAAGCAGGAGGCGCAGTTTCAGAAGTTGCTTGCGCCGAAAGATCCTGAGGGGAGTGATATCAAGTTCCAAAGCCCGGAGTCCGAGGCTGCCTATAAGGCAAGCATAACAAGAATCAAGGATGCGGTTCAGATGAAGAAGACCCCGGACAGAGTACCGGTCACTTTACTTCCGAGTATGTTTCCTTTCATCAGTGCCGGGATGACGGTTGAAGAGGCCATGTATGACTACGACAAGTGCGCCGCAGCCTTTAAGAAATTCATCCTGGAATTTAGGCCGGACATGCATATAGGCGCTGCTCAGGCGGGACCGGGAAAGTTCTATGAAATCCTTGATTACAAGTTGTACCAGTGGCCGGGACACGGCGTTGCGCCTGAACATTCCTACCAGTGCCTTGAAGGAGAATACATGAAGGCGGAAGAATATGATCTCTTGATTACCGACCCGTCGTTTTACTTCAGAAATTTCTACCTGCCCCGGGTATTCGGAGCGTTGGGGGGGTTCACCATGCTTCCTCCTCTCACCGGCATACTTGAAATATATGGGGTTGCCTTCAATTTTATACCTTACGCACTGCCACCGGTTCAGGATACCTTCAAGGCTCTTTTTGAGGCCGGGGCTGAAGCCCTGAAATGGGCGATGGCTATAGGTGGTTTAAACGCTGAGTTAGCCTCATTAGGTTTTCCGAATATTCTTGGCGGGTTCACCAAAGCACCGTTTGACACGATCGGCGACACACTCAGGGGCACCACAGGGATCATGATAGATATGTACCGCCAGCCGGATAAGCTTCTCAAGGCCATGGAGGCACTTGTCCCTATCATGATCGGTATGGGCATAGGCTCCATGCAGCAGACCGGAAATCCTCAGATATTCATCCCCCTCCATAAAGGGGCTGATGGCTTCCTCTCTGATGACCAGTTCAAGAAATTCTACTGGCCAACCCTTAAAGCGGTCATGATGGGCCTCATTGAGGGCGGATGCATACCGTTTCCTGCGCTTGAGGGACATTGGGAATCGCGTCTCAAAGTTATTCAGGATATACCAAAAGGCAAGACCATGTGGATGGTGGATCAGACAGACATGGCCAAAGCCAAAGAAACATTGGGAAAGAATGCTTGCCTCATGGGCAATGTGTCCTCCTCCATGTTGAAATTAGGCACACCCCAGGACGTGAGAGATTACGCCAAGAAGCTCATCGATACGGCGGGTAAGGGTGGTGGTTTCATCATGGGCAATGGGGCATTTTTCGATGAGGCCAAGCCGGAAAACGTCAAGGCCATGGTTGAGTTCACCAGGGAATATGGCGTCTACAAGTGACTTTGGGAAAGAAAAGAATCATAGCTTGTAGGACCTTGATTGAAGAAATGCAACAACTGTTGCCGCCCGATCTGGAAGCCCTTACCCTTGAGTCCGGTCTTCACCTCCATCCGGACAAGATGCGAAGTACACTACAGGCCATGATAGATGACATTACAGGAGAAACGGAAACCATTATTCTCGGGTATGGATTATGTTCGATGGGAGTAATCGGCCTCAAGGCCACCCACAGCACTTTGGTTGTTCCCTGCCAAGATGACTGCATCTCTATTTTCCTTGGCTCCCGCAGTGCTTACAGGAGAGCGTTGGATCAAGAGCCCGGCACTTACTTTCTATCCAAAGGGTGGATTGATGCAGGAATTACGCTTTTGGATGAATTGAAGAGAATGGAGCGGCGGTACGGGAAGAAGCAGGCTGAGCGGGTGATGAGGCGAATGCTTAAGAATTACAGGCGCCTTGCCTTTATTGACATGGGTTACGAGGATCAGGAGCGGTATCGTCAATTCTCCAGGAGGACCGCCAAAGAACTCAACCTCGACTATGAAGAAATTCGGGGTACTCCTGAAGTCCTAAGGAAGATATGCAACGGCCCTTGGGGTCACGACTTCGTTGTGGCCCCTCCCGGCCATTGCGTCTGTCTCCAGGATTTTGAAAGGGTCTGATTTTTTTAAAGAGTTACTACTCGCAGGATTAAATTGTTTACATCGAGTGACATAAACACGAGGGTTGTAGGGCTTTTCTGAAGTGAGTGTCGAAGATCCCGTCGCCTTTGGCGGGGGTGGGAGGCCGCCGTCCTTTTCGTGACTTATCTGTGGGGGAAGCCGCAGCCCTGAGCTTGTCGAAGGGAATGGGTCGGGGGCAGAACTCCCTCATAGATAAGTTGCTGAAAAGACCAGGCCGGGAGCCTCGTAACGCGAGAAAAGCCCCATGACCCTCGGAATTGTAAACAATATTTTGTTCTGCTTTATAAGGAATTGCTTTTGGGAGAGGATGATCACAGCAACATGGGCAAGAAGATTTATTTTGTAGATCAAACTTTACGAGATTCTCAACAAAGCCTCTGGGGTTATACGATGAGAACCGAACACATGACCCCAATCGCCGAAACCATGGATCAAGTCGGATACCTGGCCATTGCGACTGTAGGCAGTCAAGCATTTACCGTGCAGGTGCGCAGCCTCAACGAGAATCCCTGGGATAGAATCAGGACTCTTTCCAAATTGATAACGCGAACTCCTATCCGCGGATCCTACCAGATCGGCAGCCGCTCTGGATAAAGCGATCTGTGGCGAACGGAATAAAGAGTTTCTGGATTTGTGACTACCAGTATGAAATGGAGAAATTCATTTACTTTGCCCGTATAGCCAAGGCTGAAGGCGCTGAGCTCGTCCCGTCACTGATGTACACCTCCAGCCCCGCCCACACGAATGCCTATTGGGCTCGAAAGACCCAACTGTTGATGGAAGCCAAAGATTACATTGACCGGATCATGATTGAAGATGCATCAGGAGTGATAACGCCGGAAGGCACCAGGGAGATGGTGTCCACCGTTTTAAAGCACTGCGAGGGATTGCCCCTCGAGTTTCACGCCCACTGTAATTCGGGGCTTGCTCCTCTTTGTTACCTGGAAGCCATTAAATCAGGGGTCACAACGTTGCATACGGCGGTCGCACCTTTGGCCAACGGCACGTCTCACCCTTCCATCGAAAACATTCTAAGAAATGCCCGCCGGCTCGGGTTCAGGGCAGATATAGATGAAGAGGCACTCCAAGCCGTTTCTTCTCACTTCAGAGACATCGCAGAAAGAGAAGGGCTTCCGACCGGTGTGCCGATGGAATACGACCTGTTTCATTTTGAACACCAGGTGCCCGGCGGCATGATGACAAACCTCACACGGCAACTCAGGGAGGTGGGCATGGAACACCGCCTCGATGAATTCCTGGAGGAGATCGTCAACGTCCGTAAAGAGTTCGGATACCCCGTGATGGCAACACCCTATTCACAGATCGTGGGGGCCCAAGCCATAGAAAACGTGGTCTCCGGTGAGCGGTACAAAGAGATGACGGATGAGGCCATCAAGTACGTTTTGGGATACTACGGAGAACCGGTTGTGCCCATAGACCGGATGGTTATGGAAAGGGTCATGAACTTGCCCAGGACCAAGCAATTCATGGATTGGAAGCCGGAGGGATACGAGAAATCCGTTGAAGAGTTCCGTCAGGAAATGGGCCCGGAACTTTCCGATGACGATCTCCTGCTCAAAATTCTCATACCCGGAAAGCCCGTAAAGCAGGATGAGCCCAAGAGGCGGGAAATGCCCACTGTGGAAAAGGCAAAGACGCCCGTGGACTTGCCCACAGGCTTTCCCACGGAATTTACTGTGGAGGTGGACGGGGAAGAGTTCAACGTCAGGATCTCGCCGGTGTGGGAGGAGGACGGTGAATCGGAAGGAACCATGGCGGCGGCGAGACCGGATACACCCAAGAGGCCGAAAGCCTTGCCCTCAGGGGCTGTGCCCTGCGGCATGGCGGGGTTGATGCTTTCAGTGGAAGTCAAGGTGGGGGATCATGTCCATGAGGGCGACCTGGTGGCCGTTATCGAGGCCATGAAAATGAGGAGACATGTCAACGCACCCTGCGATGGCGTGGTGAAGGAGATTTGGGCCCGTGAAGGTGAGATGGTCGCGCCTGAGGATATCCTGATGGTGGTTGAATAATGTTTAGGAAAATCCTCATAGCCAATCGCGGTGAAATCGCGATCCGGATTATGCGTGCCTGCCGGGAAATGGGCATTGCTTCCGTTGCCGCGTATTCAGAAGCCGACAAAGAGGCCTTGTTTGCCAGGTATGCAGACGAAGCCCTTTGCATCGGGCCCCCACCGGCCACGGCGAGCTATCTCAATATTCAAAAGGTGGTGGAAGCGGCAAAAGAAAGCGGGGCCGATGCCATCCATCCCGGCTACGGCTTCCTTGCCGAGAATTCCAAGTTCGCCCGCATCTGTGAGGAAGAGGGCATCAAGTTCATTGGACCATCGAGCAGGGTGCTTGAGCTCATGGGGGACAAAGTGGCTGCCCGACGGGAGATGACCAAGGCGGGGGTCCCTGTGGTGCCGGGCACGGATGAATGCGTGGCGGAATTCGAGGAAGCAAGGGACATGGCCCATTAGATGGGGTATCCGGTGATCATCAAGCCCTCCGGGGGTGGCGGGGGCATCGGTATGACCATTGTGTGGGACGAAGAGGCGTTGGCAAAGGCTCTAAAATCTACCCAGGCCATTGCAACCACCACCTTCGGTGTTTGCGATGTCTATTTAGAAAAATACCTGTCCCATCCGCGGCACATAGAGTTTCAGATACTGGGGGATTCAAAGGGGAATGCCGTGCATTTGGGGGAACGGGAATGTTCTATCCAGCGGAGACACCAAAAGCTGATCGAGGAGTCTCCATCGGCCGCGGTAACGCCTGCAATGCGCGCCAAAATGGGAGAGATTGCCGCGAAGGCAGCCAGGTTCGTGGGTTATGAAGGAGCCGGGACCATGGAGTTTCTCTTCTCCGAGGGGAAGTTTTACTTCCTTGAGGTGAACGCCCGGGTCCAGGTGGAGCACCCGGTAACTGAGATGGTTACGGGGGTGGACATTGTTAAAGAACAGATCCGGATCGCATCGGGACTTCCTCTTGGCCTGAAGCAGAGCGACGTTCGGATGAACGGTTGGGCGATGGAATGCCGCATTAACGCCGAGAATCCTTTGAATGAATTTGAGCCCTCACACGGCAAGCTCAAGGACTACCGTGCCCCGGGTGGAAGCGGGGTTCGGGTTGATGACGGGGTGTACGCCCGCTACACCATCCCACCCTTCTATGATCCCCTGATAGCCAAGCTCATTGTGTGGGGAAGAGACCGAAATGAAGCGATCCGTAGAATGCGGAGGGCGCTCTATGAGTATGTGATCGTTGGTATAAAAACCAATGTTTCGTTCCATAAAGCCGTCATGGAAAACCCGCGGTTTGTGAAAGGGGAACTGGAAACCCACTTTATTGACCGGGAAACCACCCTAATGGATGATATCAAGGCCGTTATAGAGCGAGAGGAGTCTTTGGACAAGAAGCTTGTAATTTTTTACACCAAGGACAGTAGCTTTCAACTACCAAGACGAAAGTTTTTTCTCCTTTTACATCTTCAAGTGAA
>JARRRH010000072.1:0-7754 GCA_037380925.1 Deltaproteobacteria bacterium
GATGAATGGACAAAGCTTAATCTAAAACCACTCTGGTTCTTTGTGATTGACCCGTATCGTTTAATTATCAAGGAGAAGATCTCCTGTCTGGACGATTTAAAAGGTAAAAAAATCTGGGGAGGCGGCGGTTATGCCCAGATTATGAAAATATATGACATTACCCCGGTTTTCTTCCCTCCGGCACAGGTATATGAAGCCATGCAGAAAGGGACTATAGATGGACTCTTTTTCCCTTATGGACCAAGCAGTTTCTTCAAATTTTATGAGCTTGGGAAGTACTATGTGGACATGACTTTTATGGGGTGCCAGACTCCGTCAGCCATAGCAATCAATCTGGATGTGTGGAACAAGATCTCTCCCGATGATCAAGAAACGATAGAAAGAATAAGCGCCGGAATGCATAAATTTTTTCTGGACTATTCCAAAAAGGACGCGCAAAGACTGAATAATTTCTTCAAGAGCGAAGGAGTAACATTTGTTAATTTTTCTCCTGAGGAACAGGCGAGGATTAAAGATCGATGCGCGGAAGCGGTGTTGGCTGACTGGGTAGAAAAGACGGACAAGAAAGGCGCTCCGGGAAAGGAATTTCTCAGGAGGTATAAAGCCATCGTGAGTGAATTGAGATAATTGTCCTCCACGTGCGTCTTTTTATAGAAAGAAAGGAAATATGGGCGGGTTTTAGACCCGCCCATGCTATGGTCAGTGGGGGGATTTCAGATAGGCTCGGCTGTAATGTAGGGGTTTTCAAGTGAGATTCATAGAAAAGATTCAAAAAGGAGCGGAGAAACTGGCATGGATATTTTTTATGGGGACAGTAGTTGCCATTTTCGGTCTTTTCCTGCTCATTTTTATGGATATGACACTGAGAACTACTGCCGGCTTCTCCATCGAAGGAGCCATAGAGGTCAGCGAGTACATCCTTATCGCTATTGGTTTCCTGGGGCTTGGTTATGCCCAGCTTTCGGGCAACCATGTAAACGTAGATGTCATTTTAGTTAAACTCTCACCAAAATCTCAGGCAATGATCAACATCCTTATTCTTTTGGTTCTTATCGTATTCTTTGTAATCATGGGCCACCAGATAGGGAAGGAGGCCTACATTTCCTGGGTAAACAAAGAATATCGCGCCGGGACAACCTTGCTTATTCCAACATGGCCGCCGAAATTCATCGCCTTCCTGGGCACCTATGTCCTCGTCTTATCATTCCTCGTACAACTTTCAAGGATTATCACGGACTTGTTTAAAGAAGGCAACTTCAGGCGACGGAGATAGTCGAAATGGAGCCTGTGATTCTGACAGCCCTCATGACCTTCATTCTCCTTTTGATGATTGCCATCGGCGTTCCCATAGCCTTTGCCATGGGAATAACGGGTGGTTTTGGAATCGTCTTTATTGGGGGTTTGCCAACGGTCCTGTATACCCTTGGCACGTACCCCGTTAGCCGAGCCGGCACCTTTGCGCTCTCCGTTATTCCTCTCTTCCTTCTCATGGGTAATTTGGCCACAGCGGCCGGTGTAGCCGAAGATGCATATAGCATGGCAAGTAAATAGTTTGGATGGTTGAAGGGCGGGTTGGTCCTGGTCACGATCGGGGCTTGCGGCATCTTTGCAGCCGCCACCGGCTCCAGCGTTGCCGAAGCGGCTGCCATGGGGAAAATAGCTATACCGGAGATGAGAAGACACGGGTACGATATCCGATTGGCAACGGGTTCAGTGGCCTGCGCCGGAACAGTGGGATTGCTCATACCCCCGAGCATCAGCCTGGTCATTTACGGCATTGCTACTTATGAATCCATCGGCAAGCTTTTCATTGCCGGTATCCTGCCTGGGATATTGAGTGTCATTATATACATAGGGATGGTGTACGTCAGGGCCAGTATCGATCCGCGAATCGCACCAACTCTGGGCAGGACGGTAGGAGGAAAAGAGATCTTTTACTCCCTTGCCAAAGGGTGGCGGGTTTTCTTGATCTTCTTTACGATCATCGGCGGGCTCTACTCGGGAATCGGAACACCGGAAGAAGTCGGCACCATAGGTTGCTTTGTGGGCCTGTTGATGGTCGTTGCCAGAATTATTAAGGGGACTACCACCTTCACCGCCTTAAAAACAGCGGTCATAGACACGGCTAAACTATGTGCCATGATCTTCGCTTTTGTCATCGGCGCCGGACTTTTCAGCCTTTTCATAACTGCGGTCGGCGTTGTGCCTCTCATCGTTGATTTCATTGCAAGTCTGCATCTTCCTCGCTTGTTGGTACTGGCTGTCATCTGCCTCCTCTACCTCCCGCTCGGAATGTTTTTCGATCCGTTGGCCATGATCCTTGTGACGGTCCCCATTGTTTATCCCATCGTGGTTCAGGAACTGAGCTATGATCCCATCTGGTTTGGGATCATACTCATCAAGATGGTCGAAATATCGGTTATAACACCACCAATGGGGATAAATCTCTATGTGATCAAGGGACTTTTTCCGGAAGTAGAATTAAAAGATATTATGATCGGCTCTTTTTGGTTTCTGGTTATGGATCTGTTTACTATTGCTATTCTTATTGCTTTACCTTCCATATGCACCTATTTGCCGAGTCTCATGAAATGAACAATCAACAACTTTTGTAGAGCAGATCAGAGAAAAGGGGGTTACATTTGAAAAAACAGATTACATTGGATTTACCCAACAAAGTAAAGATCCTTGGGATATCAGGAAGTCCCCGTAAAAAGGGAAATACGTCGGCGATGGTGAAATATTGCCTCAAGTATGCCGAAACAATGGGATATGTGGAAACGGAATATCTATCGCTTGCGGATTGCAAGCTCTACCCATGCGTGGGGTGCAAGAAGTGCTTCGGTCCTGATGCGCCCGATGCCCCCTACCAGTGTTATGCGCACCCTGATGACGATATGAAGACCATCATTCCCAAGATGGTGGAATGTGACGGACTCCTGCTAGGCTTCCCCGTGTACGTGGCCGGGGTTCCCAGCCTGTTCAGAATGTACCATGAGAAGTGCGCCATTTTTGGGCCCCTGTCCTTCTCCCGTTACGCCTTCGGTATGAGGTATAAAGCCATGGGAGTCATCAGCCAGGGCAAAATGGTATACGGCGGTCAAGAAATCAACCACTTCCGAATAACGGAAACAGCCATTCACTGGGGAGCGCTGGTTGCCGCTGCCTGGCCCACCAGGGATGCGCCCATGCCGCAGTCGTCATGGATAGGCGGGATGATAACCACCATTGACAGCAAAAATGCAGATGATGAAAATGCCTGGACAGAGGCGGAGACCGTTACGGATCCTCCGATCCAGGGTATCAGGAATGAACGTACCCTTAAGAACCTGGGCAGGTGGTTGGCGGTAAACGCCATGATTATGAAAGTAGGGAGGAAAGCGTTTGAGCAGGCGGGCTATTCAGAGCCGGAACTGCTGGCTTTTCCGGAATTCAAGGGAAAACCAAAGAAAGGCACGTACTTAGAGAAAATGGTAAAAGAAGGTAAAATAACTTGTATCCCGCCTACGGACAAATAGCTTCCTTGGAATCTTTAGGGCGTTGCTACACTGTATGACAAAGGTTAGCATCCTCAAAGCTACTTACTCCGAGCCCGGAATCAAAAAGCTCCTTGCACCTTTCGGAGGGATGCGGAATTTTGTGGAAAAGGGGGACCGGGTCCTGCTCAAGGTCAACCTTCTTTCCGCAAGGGAGCCTGAAAAGGCGGTCACGACCCACCCGGAGGTGGTAAGGGCTGTGGCACGGGCCGTGAAGGAGGCGGGCGGCAGTCCCTATATCGGCGATTCGCCCGGAGGAAGGTTTTCAGGCAGTGCACTGCGAAAGGCATATGAGCGGACGGGTTTGGAGGAGATCTCAAGGCAGGAGGACATTCCGCTCAACATGGACACAGGGAGCAGGCTTCTAGATGCCCCGCACGCCCGGCGGCTGAAGCAATTCCCTGCAGGGAACTTTGTGTGGAATGCGGACAAGATCATTGCGATACCCAAGTTGAAGAGCCACTCAGGCCAATACATGACCCTGGCGTGCAAGATCATGTTCGGTGCGGTTCCAGGGCTTACCAAGGCCAAGTATCACGCCCGGTTCCCGGGAAGGGTCGCTTTTGCAGACATGCTGCTCGATATCCTGACCGTTATTCAGCCCTGTTTGTATGTCCTCGACGGGATAACGGGTATGGAGGGGCAAGGCCCGGGGAGCGGGGATCCTGTGGACCTAGGGTGGATGCTGGCCTCCACGGATCCCGTGGCCATGGATATCACGGTCTGCAGGCTTCTTGGCATCGAGCCTGTAGCCATACCCGTGCTGAAGAGAGCCAAGGTGCGGAGGTGGTGGCCGGAAACTATTGAGTACCCGATCCTGCAGCCCAAGGACATTGCTTATCAGGAATTCAAACTGCCCAGTACGGCCGATCACTTGTTGACCGGCAAAAGGCGCCCCAAGAAGCATCCCGTGGTAACGAAAAATTGCGTTGCCTGTGGAGACTGCGCAGCGGTTTGTCCCAAGGATGCGATTTCTGTCCAGGATGGACATGCTGTGGTGGACTATTCGAGGTGCATTCAGTGTTTCTGCTGTCACGAGGTGTGTCCGGAAAAGGCCATTACCCTGGCCTCGGTAAGGAAGCGTATCGTAATGTCGTAATGGGTTCGAGCCGAGCAAAGTGCCGGCTATTGGACGACTACCCCTTTTCAACTTCCATAAAGCCTTCGTCTCCGTTTATTGTAACCAAATCCCCATCCTTGATATAGGCAAAAGGGTCTTGCTCCGGTTGGTGGATCATGGGTGTACCCGTGATAACCGCACTCACTGCCACCACTCCCTCGGCCTGGAGATTGATAATACCCTTGGGGGCGTTACCCCGTTTGTATGTTGCGTAAAACTGCCATGAGCCGGTAGTCGAACCTTTACCAATGGGAAAAACGAGAATTTTGCCGGCGACACTTTTTCCCTCCAGGTCATGCCCCGGCTCTCTGACAGTACCTGTATTTGGATCTACTCCTCCTGTAAAAGAGATGGGCATACGGGAAACAATGGCCTCGCCCCTCACAATGCCGGGTACAACCGTCTTCGCTTTAATTTTCATTAGATATCCCCCCTCCACGTACCTGAGATAGCCGCCTCAACACATTCTTTGGTAGAACCGAACCAGGTCTCCAGTCCCGTAACATTATGCGAATAATAGCTGGCTCTTGCCGAGTTGACAGCTATGCACCTTACACCTTGTCCCGGAAGATACAGATAGGGGCCGCAGGCGGCACCAATGTCAGCGACAACCCGGCCCCCAGCCGCCCTGATTTTCTCCCAATAGCCCATCCTTTTGCAGAGAGTCTTCACCCAATCCGAAGTACAGATCCATAATTGCGTTTCCGGATGTACTTTTTTGCCTTCCAGAAGCCCAACCACTTCTCCTATTTCCTGTATGGTGCACTGGGGGCAGCCAAAGATCACCAGATCCACCTTTTTGTCGGTGGCGGTTGAGATTTCTCTGTACGCCTATCCACATCTTCCTGCGTAGGTGATATTCGCTCCAAGGAGACGATGTCGTTGGTTCCACAGGCTGCTTCAATCGTTGGGGCCTCAGGGGTCATCCCGACAAAATGTACGAGACCTACGGCTCCCGTAACGGTGAGGCTGTAAAGAATCGCTTTGATATTCTGAATAACAGTATCGGGCGATAAATCAACAAATACAGGTATCTTGTCACGAACCTCCTTGCCGATATGCCACGCCATTGCCTGAAATTCTGTATGGTTGAACTCCGAGATGTTCAAGTTGTCGGTCGTAACAATAACCTGCCCCTTTCTATTGTTGCTCAAATGAAGGCCATATTCTGGAATGACTCCTGTAATGGCAGCAGATATGACCGTATGGTCTCCATCCCTGTTGGACCGTGCGCCAATGACGGAGTTCGCATATGCACCGCTGCCGGACGAAGCCCAGGCAATGTGATCGCCGAACCGAGGCAAATTCCCTACCAGATAGTGATGACATGAATAGATCAGGGTAACCCCAAGGGTCTTCAAAACTTCGTTGATTCTGTTCTGTTTTTGTTGTAAGTCTTCGGGAACATTGAATTCCCTGAAATCTTTGAAGTCATACATCTCCGGGTTTTTGGTAGTGAACACCTTTACCTTTGGCCCATCTTGGGCAAGTTCCTCCAACCACTCGATGCCTTCAGTCTCCATCACGGAGTAGTTGCCGGCTATGTGCACACTTGTAACAGGAATCATTCTTTCTGCGCCGTAGCATTCCCCGACTGCCAGAAGAATCTCCATGCATTTTCTTAATCCAGAGCCGTATTTCCCTGATAACATTTCTTGTTCTCGTTTTTGCAACTCCATAGATTCTCCTTTTGCTAATGTGGTTGAGCCAAAACCGCCTTTTCCAATATACCTCTAGAAAAGAATATTCTACAATAATTTTTTTCTCAGAGCTTTGAGAGGGATATTTCCGGTTACACTCATACCGCGCTACTGTTCTGGGGGCGCGTTCCATTAATCCTCTCTGAGTAAAGCGGGCATCCCGTGCACAAGGGCCTTATGGAGAGGTATCGCTTCGAGTCAGTATACGTTTGTGCGCAGCCGATTTGCACATTATTTGCTCTGTTGGATTGTTCGTTTGATCAAACTGCACATCACGGCAACAAATGAGCACACCTGTGACTGCCTTCTCCATGTTCTTTAACGAGCGAAGGCATACCTAAGTGCTTGTCAGTTGTGAAGAATCAAAATTAAATCCGCTGCCGGGTTCGGTTTGGTACATATCTTGCTCCATTAGCGATCAAAACGATGCATGGACCGAAAGGGCAAACCTGCTGAAAAGCAGGGACGCAAAGCCACGGGTCTAAATCCCAGTTCTTGGGGACAAGACGGCCGGGCTGCCGAAGACCAGTGCAATATGTGCCTCCGGGTATTTGCGCTTGGAGGCGCTTTCATTTCTTGCTGTGCCTTCCCCTTACTACCGGTCCAAAACCAGCACGGAAAGGAGGTGCTAAAGAGCGCTTAATAGTGTTCCCATGGAAATGGGAGAATAATCGAAAAGAACTTGCACCAAAATACCAGAGGGAGGAATAAGGAGGCTAGAAATGAAAAAAATAATAGCGAGCATTGTGTCACTTATTTCCGTTTTGTTCTTTGTCAGTGCGGCCATGGCGGGTGACCTTCCCAGCGCCAAAGGGAGCGCCGCAATCAGCAATAACACCCTGCTTGAGGCAACCGACCAAACCCATAGCTGGGATCCGGTTCTTTCCACCATGATCCAGGTGGCTTCCCAGAAAGAGCTGGTCTTCGACGTGGCTCTGCAGTGCGGCCTGTACACCGATACTCTGGTGCGCAGCAAGGGCGGCGTGAAGGACGCCTCGACTGCCGAGGCTGCAATCGACGTGCGTGTCAAGCTGCAGAGGCACAATAGTGACGGTACCCTTGGCGAGCCCTTTTTCGCCTATCCAGATCACGTAGTCTACGCTAAGCGTGCACAGACCCTTATGGCCAAGTTCCAGGGGATATTCCAGACTTGCGAAGAGTATGCTATGGTTACTGATCCGTACACCGGCGATCCTCGCATGGAATGCGTCTCCTACTCACCCAACACCTGCCTCAACGTCAGCGGAGTGGACAGCGATGGGGACGGTGTGATCGACGATTATGTCACCACGGTCGACGTCGACTGCCTTGACTACGAGGAGGTCCAACTGATCCTTGACACCATCAACGCCAACGCCTTCAACTTCGTTTCTCCCAACCTTGAACAGGGAGAGTACA
>JARRRH010000073.1:0-7656 GCA_037380925.1 Deltaproteobacteria bacterium
GTGAGTGGGCCTTTGGCCAAGCCCATTCGGGACCGGCATAGCCAGTCCACATCACCACGCCCACAGGGCGTGGGCTTCTACAGACAACTAAAAAGCTCATTTCAAAGTTATTTTGGACACCAGTGACTCGAATCAAGAATACTTTAATTTTCTGATCACCATCCGGCTGGGAGGCGAGCGGCGAGATGGTCTCAGGGCGGGTCTGGCAGGAATTTCCGGGTTGCAAACCAGCGCCCCCTTGTCTTAAACTGCATGATCTGATCTCTCAAGCACCGGCTGATCAAGGGAGACCTTGTGAATGGCAGATAGACAGCAAAGCATTCTCGACCAAATCGGGCGAACCCCCCTCGTTCCACTAAGACGGATGCCCCCCTCCGAAGAGGTTCAAATCCTCGTGAAACTGGAATCCTTTAACCCCGGGGGCTCTGTGAAAGACAGGCCGGCTTTTTACATGATCGAGGATGCTGAAAAAAACGGCTCCCTCACCAAAGACAGGGTCATTTTGGAGGCCACCAGCGGCAATACAGGCATAGGCCTTTCCCTGGTCGCGGCTGTTAAAGGCTACCGCATTCTGCTGGTCATGTCAGAGGCAGCCAGTGAGGAGAGAAAAAAGATTCTGCGAGCCATGGGGGCTGATTTGAAGTTCACGCCTGGCCATCTGGGCACGGATGGCGCCATAGAGTTTGTTTACAATCTCATCCGAGAGGACCCTGAAAAATACTGGCTTGCCGACCAGTTCAACAACGACTCGAACTGGAAAGCCCATTACCACGAGACGGCCCCCGAAATCTGGGAACAGACAGGCGGAGAACTTGATGCGGTTGTTGCCAGCATGGGAACCACTGGGACACTAATGGGCCTTTCACGACGTTTCAAGGAACTCAAGCCCCTTGTTCAAATCGTTGGTGTGGAGCCCTATCTGGGTCACAAAATCCAGGGTCTCAAAAACATGAAAGAATCCTACCGCCCGGGTATATTCGAAAAAACCCGGGCCGATCGAATCATCAATATCGATGATGAGGAAGCCTTCTATACCGCCAGAAAACTGGCAAAAGAAGAGGGCATATTTGCCGGTATGAGCTCGGGGGCCGCTTTGGCGGGGGCCCTCAGAGTGGCCGGGGAGATGAAAAAAGGCCGGATCGTGGTCATTCTGCCTGATGGGGGGGAAAGGTACTTAAGCACACCTCTCTTTGTGGTCAAGAAAAAATCGGGAATTGCCCTTTACAACACCCTGACCAGGGAAAAGGAGGAATTTGCGCCCATTGAGGAGAACCGGGTGAGGATGTACTCCTGTGGGCCCACCTTGTGCCGGCTCATGCATGTCGGACAGTGCCGGCGCTTCATATTCGCGGACTTGATGCGACGTTTCCTGGAATTCAAGGGATATCACGTCACCCACGTCATAAACGTTACGGATCTGGACGACCGCACCATTGAGGGGGCGGAGAAGGAAGGCGTGCCTTTGAGGGATTTCACGGAAAAGTACTTCCAGGAGTTTCTCAAAGACCTCGACAGCCTGAGGGTGAAAAGGGCCACAGAATACCCCAGGGCCAGCGAATACGTGGATGATATGATCGAACTGACCCGAAAGCTCATCGAGAAAGGCTATGCGTATGAGAAGCTCCGTTCTATTTATTTTGACATCTCCCGGTTCAATGACTACGGAAAGCTCTCCAAAATCGACCTCCAGAAAATCCGGCTCGGAAAAACCGTGGATTTAGAACAATATGAGAAGGAAAACCCCAGGGATTTCACCCTACTCAAGCGCTCTACGCTGAGAGAACTGAAAAACGGCCTATTCTACAAAACCCAATGGGGTAACATCCGGCCCAGCTGGCATCTGGAATGTCCCGCTATGGCCATGAAGCTTCTCGAAGGGCCCTATGACGTGCATATGGGCGGCGTGGATTTGATTTTTCCTCACCATGAAAACGTGATTGCCATAAGCGAAGCGGTCTTGGGAAAGCCTCTGGCCAACTATTGGCTCCACAACGAAGTGGTCACGGTGAACGGCAAGAAGTCATCAAGGAACTCCGAGAATAACGGGCTCACGATCAGAGAACTTATGGAGAAAGGCTACACGGGCCGTGAGATTCGCTACTGGATTCTCAGCCGGCACTATCGAAAACCCATCGTGTTTTCCTTTCACAATCTGGATACAGCGAAAAACACTCTCTTCCATCTGGATCAGTTTGTGAACAAGCTCTATCATTGCCCGGTGGGCGGACCCTACCCCGAAATGGCCCAACTGGTCTATGACGTAAGGCACAAATTCGTGGAGAGCTTGAACAATGACTTCAGCATTGCCCCTGCGCTGGCCGCACTTTTCGAGTTTGCCCGCGACATCAATAAAGTCATGGACAGCCAAGGTCTCTCACCCAATGACAAACAAAAAGTTGTGGAGGTCCTGAGGGGCATCAATTCGATTCTGGGCGTCATGGACCTGGAACTCCGTGAGCCGGCCGAAAGCGTGGCGGCGCTGATAAAAGAGAGGGAAAAGGCGAGAAGCGATAGAGATTGGAAGAGGGCAGACCGCATTCGAGACGAACTGGAACAAATGGGCATCGAAGTGATTGACACCCGGGACGGTACGGTTTGGCGAAAAGCTTAGGGAAGTGTCACTTCAGAGGGCATGGGTGCTGAAATGGGATCCGAACCGAAGCTCGGAGGGCGATCTGACAAAGTGAAAATCGTTTTTTTGTGTGCGGTGCTGGCCATTGCCCTGGGGTTTATTGTCAACGCCCTGGGCATAGTGGATTTCGGCAAACTCCTGGGCTTTTCAGAGCCGACCGAGAAACAAAGGCCCGAAACCCGTGTTGCAAAAAAGCTTCCGACCAGGGAATCGCCAGCCGAGAAAGAGAGCCCCGAGACCCGTGTTGCAAAAAAGCTTCCGATCAGGGAACCCGCCCCGGTGGCAGCCAAAGCTCCTCGAGAAGCAGCGACGCCCTCTGCCTCTGGGCAAAGCACGCCCCAAACGGTGTGGCCTAGCCAAAAGCCTCGCGAAACGACCACACCTTATGCGTATCCAACTCCAACTGCGCCCTCCAAACAAAAGCCGGCTGCGGCCCAAAAAGAGGCAACCACTCCCCCATCCACACAGACACCCGTTGTTGCGAAAACATCACCTGCGCCTGCTGCACCCACTGCGAAAAGAGAAACCGCAGCCGGGGAGGAACTCTTCCCTGAGGAGAAAATATCCCCCCGTCCCTATTCCGTCTATCTGGGGTCCTACAAAACCGGCGAGCGGGCGGAAAAAGCCATTTCTGAATACAGAGACAGGGGCATAATAGCCTACCGTGTAAAGGTTGATCTTGGAGAAAAAGGGGTTTGGCACAGGATTTTTACAGGATACTTCAGGGATAAGAAGGAAGCCGAGACGTTTATCGCCAAAAAAGGACTTGCAGAGGGTGAAGTCAAAAAAACACGATATGCCGCGCTCATAGGCGTTTACACCTCAGAAGGAGGTGTGCGGAAAACATCTCAGAACCTGTCGAGGCTCGGCTATAGCCCTTATGTTATTGAGACAAAGCGCGGTGACTCTCAACTCTATGTGGGCGCGTTCTACACCAGGGCCGGGGCAGAAAACCTGCGCACCGATCTTGCCGCCAAAGGAATCCAGAGCCGGGTCGTTGAGCGGTAAAGCTGTATTGAAATTGCCTCCCCGAAAGCAGTCATTTTGCAGCGGATTCGGCGCAGTGGGCTAATATATAAGAATGGCGGAGAGAGAGGGATTCGAACCCTCGGTGGAAGTTTCCTCCCACACTCGCTTAGCAGGCGAGCGCCTTCAGCCGACTCGGCCATCTCTCCAAAATTTTTTATCAAAATTTTTACATATGAAACCGCTATGCGATTTTACTGGCGGAGGGAGTAGGATTCGAACCCACGGACCCTCTCGGGTCAACGGTTTTCAAGACCGCCGCCTTAAACCACTCGGCCATCCCTCCAAAAAATTTTATCAAAATTTTTTCACATAAAATCGCTGCGCGGTTTTATACAACGGAGCTTCCCTTCTAAATAAACTATTAATTTACCACGCCAAACATCATGAGTCAAAGCGTTTTCCCGTAGACGGCACCGTGCTCCCTTTTCCCTGTCCTCTTCCTCAAAATCCCCTCTATCCCCTTTTCAAAGGGGAGGACTCTAATGAATCTCCCTGCAGCGAGCTACAGGGAATAATCAAGTTCAGAACCCTTTTTTCTCCTCCTTGCGGACATCAACTTTGCCCCAGCTCATCTTCTGCTTTCTTTCGCATGAGCTGAATCGTCTTTGCATAGTCTTTGCTGTAGAAGATGGCGGAACCGGCCACAAACACATTGGCCCCCGCAGAGGCGGCTCCAGCTATAGTGTCGGAGTTAATGCCACCGTCCACTTCAATATCCACCTTCAGGTGCTTTTCATCAATTATCTGCCGCAAAAGTTCGATCTTGGGGACGACCTGTGAAATGAATGCCTGGCCTTCAAACCCCGGATTGACGGTCATAACAAGAACCATATCAAGATCTTCCAGGATGTATTCGATCATGTCCAGGGGCGTTGCCGGGTTCAAAGACACGCCGGGGCTGGCCCCTAAGCTTCTGACAAGCTGTATGGATCGATGTAAGTGCTTCACCGTCTCCACATGGACGGTGATCTTGTCAGCGCCCGCCGTGATGAAATCCGCAGCGAAATGATCCGGGTCTGAGATCATGAGATGCACATCCAGAGGAAGTTTCGTCACCCGACGCACCGCTTTGACGATCATCGGGCCAATGGTAATGTTGGGCACGAAGTGGCCGTCCATCACATCTACGTGGATGTAGTCGGCCCCGGCCTTTTCCACGGCTTTCACCTCCTCGCCCAGTTTCGTAAAATCCGCTGACAAGATTGAAGGGGCAATTTTCACCATGGTTCCCTCCATAAAATCGCTTCGCAATTTTATAAAGCGTGTGCCTCACGGCACACTTAAAATCGATAAAGTCGTCTTCTCTTCCCCCTCCCCTATGTCCCCTCCCGCTGGGGGAGGGGAAGTTATTTCTCAGGCTCTATCCAATGGGAAACTTTCCGAATGAGATTCCTTACGGCACACTCATAAGCGACGAAGTCGCGTTTCATAAAATAACCGAACATAGTGAGGTTATTTTATTTTAGTGAAGAGGGCTGCAAAAAATCCATCCATACCGTGGAGATGGGGGAAAGTCCGGAAAAAGCCCTGATCGTCGATCAGGTCCCGAGCCCATCCCGGTGCGCAGTCTCTCAAGTCCTGCAAAACAAAACTCCTGTGGTTTTCCAGAAAGCCGGACACCACCCCTTCATTTTCCTCCTGAGAGAGGGTGCATGTCACGTACATCATGCTGCCCTCCGGAAGTAAAAGCGATGCCGCCCTATCAAGAAGGTCCTTCTGCAGTCGCGACATCCGCTCGATGTCCTGCTTTTCTTTGCGCCATTTGGCATCCGGATTTCTGGAAATGACTCCCAGCCCCGAGCAGGGCGCATCCACCATAATGCGATGAAACCCGAATTTGAAAAGGGACGGCAGAGATCGCGTTCCATCCGCCGCCACGGAAGCTGTGCACCGAATGCCGAGCCGGGTGCAGGTGCTGCTAAGACCTATCAGCCTCCTTCGACTGATGTCAAGGGCAACGATCAATCCCCGGTCGCCCATCAACTGGGCCAAGTGGGTTGTTTTTCCTCCAAACCCGGCACAAAGGTCGAGAACATTTTCACCGGGCTGCGGTGCCAGCAAGAACGAGACGATCTGGGCGGCTTCGTCCTGGACCTGAAAAAGGCCTTCTGTGAATGACGCGAGCTCATCCGGCCTACCCCTGAAGTGTTCCAGGAACACACCGTGGGGGGAGTAGGTTGTGGGTTTTCCTGCGGTCTCCTCCTCCCGGAGACGCTGAATGAGGGATTCCCGATCCAACCTGAGGCTGTTTGTTCGCAACGTCAGGCTCGGCAAACGGTTTCCCGCCTCAAGGAGGGCTTCCGTGAATTCCACACCCCACTCGCGGATCCACTTTGCGACCAACCACTCAGGGTAGGAATAATACACGGAAAGGAACAGGAGGGGATCCCTCCTCCGGTCAGGATAAAGGATCCGGTCTTTCTCACGGCATATGGCCCGGAGTATGCCGTTTACAAAGGAGACCACATGCCCGCGGTGACCTCTTTTCGCCTGTTCTACGGCTTGGTTGACCGCAGCGGATTCCGGAACCCGATCCAAGAAAAATATCTGGTAAACTGCGAGACGAAGGATATTCATTACGGTCGGTGAGATTCTTTTGGCGGGAAAATCAGCGGTCTGGCCGACGATCCAGTCCAGTCGGAGTCGCCACCGCAGCACGCCTTGGACAAGATGTCTGATAAAAGCCTTTTCCCTCCCATCCAGGGCCGGATGGGATTGAAACAGATCGTTCAGGGCGTCTCCGGAGAAAGCGGATTTATGCGTCAGTCCGTTCAGTACCCTGAGGGCCAGATCCCTCGGTGTCTCCAGCTTCATCTTTCAAAAAGGCTTCCATGCCCTGCTCTACGAGCTCAAGGTCTACATCCGTGTCATAACAAGGTCCGTTCGGTCGCTTATTGAGAATCCCAAACACAGGGATGGGATAGGTGTCCTGAATACCGCTCGTGAGGTCCCTCTCGCACGCCACCCCGATGATCATTTCCGGTCTTTTCTCCACCACGAGCTTTCTGGCCAAGGTGCCGCCGGTGGCTACAGCCATGGAAACATGGTATCTGTGAGACAGCTCAACCAGGTTTTTGATTTTACACTTCCCGCAAGCCTTACAGTTCTCCACATTTCCGGTGATCCTCACGGTGCACTCATGATTCTGAAGACAGTGAGGAAGCAAAATGAGGAGTTTACGGGGCGGCACCCGCCTGGCTTCAGCCACAACGAGCTGATTGTTCACAGCAACAAATGCCCGCCGGACCTGATCCTTGCTCACGCCGATGAGCCGACCGACCATAACCAACAGGGGAAAGAGAAAGCGAATGACCACACCCCGGATCCGCCGGTTGAAAAAGAGATTCTTTCCTCGAATAATCGTAAAAACAAGTGTCAGTCCTCCGCCGATGAGGAACATGACCACAAGGGCAAAGATAACGGCCATGATAAGGGGAAGGTCCTTGTGGATGTTGGAAAAGCCGACGTAAGGCACAAGCCAGAGCGCCACAGCCCCAACAACCAGCACCACGCAAGTCAAAAGAAGCAAAAGGATAAAGGTCCATTTCTCCGGTTGCTGGTTCCCGGCCTGAGCCTTCACCTCTTGCATTGCCGTCGTCGATAAAACGCCGTTCACCCCATGACTCTTACCTGCCCAGTCGTGTGCCCTCAGGCAGCGAGTAACCCCTCAAGAACTCCTCAGCGGGGATTCTCTTCTTGCCCGGGTACTGGATTTCGCCAATGCCTACCCTGCCTTCGCCCGCCTCTATGATCAGTTCTCCTTCGGTATGGCCCCTCACCTCTCCAGGAACCCCGTCTTTTCCCGTGCTCTCGACAACACGGGAGGAAAAAAGCTTGATCTCACGACCCTCAAGGATGGTGTAAGCCCCTGGTTTCGGGTCCAGAGCGCGAATCAGGGCAGAGATATGCACCGCGGTCTTATTCCAGTCAATCAGAGAAAGGCCCTTTTCAATTTTCAGCGCATACGTCGCCCCGGCATCATCCTGGGCCTTTTC
>JARRRH010000074.1:0-7648 GCA_037380925.1 Deltaproteobacteria bacterium
TTGTGGCCTCTATTGCGCTGTCCCGGGAACTCGGACTTTACACCATGATAAACGACCTGGTCTTCCCAGGTGTAACGGACCAGGAAGATGAGATCGGAGCGCTCATCAAGCTGGTCCAAAAAACGGGAGTGAACTTCCTTCACCTGAAGAATTTGAACATAGATCCCCAGCTCTATCTTGAAAAAATGCCCACAGGAAAATCCCTTGCTGTGGGCATGAAGGAAATGGTCATCATACTGAAGAGGGAATTACCTTCCTTGAAGCTGGGATATTTCAACCGGCCGGTGAGGTAGGCAAAAGGCGCAAGGCCTTTCAAAAAGATAAAACCTTTTCAATTCTCACCGGCATAACCGGTGGATTAATGACGATTTAGAGCCCGATGGTTTCCCTGAAGCGCATGCAATTCGTGTTGCTATTGTTGTGGTCCAGGAAACCGATCTTTTTGATGTTCCTGTAAGCCTTTTCCCTGGCACCCTCCAGAGAGGGGTCGCCGGCTACCACGTGCAGAACGCGGCCTCCAAAGGTGACCAGGCCCTTTTCCGGGTCTTCGTCAACACCTGCAAAATAAATGGCTATGCCTTTACTGATTTCATCCAGACCAACGATTTTGTGGCTCTTGCCGTAGCGGCCCGGATAACCCTTGTTCCACCCGCGAGACGCTTTTGAGCGGCCTTCCATGGCGATGACATCCACGTAATACTGGCTGTTCCAGACTTGTTTCACGCTATCGAGTTGACCCTCCCACACGGCGGTTCCTATCTCGAAAAGGTCGGTGCTGAGCTTGCGGGCAAGAACCTCCCACTCCGGGTCCCCGTGCCTCACATTGATTTCAAAGACATGGAGACTGCCATAGGGATCGAGGTTGAGTCCAAAGTAAAGGATCCCCTTGTAGGACCAGCCCAATCGGTTATAGACGGCGTTCACCGTTGGGTTTACGATTTCCTTGATGATCCGATTGACAAGCCACGGGCTGACCAGCTTGTGAGGACAATAACAACCGGTGCCTCCCGTATTCAGATTTCCTCCAAATCTCTCAATAGATTCTCTATCGTCTGGATCAAAGGCGGGCTTGTAGTCCTGGGCGAACATCTTCAAGGGCCACGCATGTTCGCCGTCCAGGTACGCAAAAAATGAAATTTCAGTCCCATACTTTCGCTCTTCAATAACTACCCGGTTCCCGGAATCCCCAAACACCTTTTCAACCATGATCTTCTCAATCGCCGCCTCAGCCTCAGGGATATCCTCGCAGACGATCGCGCCCTTTCCCGCAGCCAGGCCGTTCGCCTTGACCACGACCTGATACCCAATGCTCCGGACGTAGGTTTTCGCTTTATGGGGGTCGTCGAAAACCGCGTACTCCGGTTTCGGGACGCCGATGTCCCTGAGAAGATCATCCGTGAAAGCCCGGTCGCTCTCCAGTCTCACGTAATCTTTTTTGGGCCCGACCGTACGGATTCCCTTTTCATTCAGGACATCAATCAGCCCCTCTTCCAGAGGATTTTCTGAGCCCACGTCCACTAGATCCACATCCTTTTCCAGGCAGAAATCGGCAACCCGAGCGAAATCGGCCAACTCAAGGACCTCAATGAGGCTCCTTTGGCCTTTGGGCGTGTAAATGATTCCGGGATTCCCGGGAGAAACGTACACCTTGTCCACATGCTGGCTGTCTGCATAGCTGTCGGCAAGACAGTGATCTCTGCCACCTGATCCGTAAACGAGTACCTTCATGGCCAATCACCCTTCAGGCTGCTACATCTAGAAACATGAGATGATTGCTTCTATTTGTTCAAAATAGTCCGAAACGGTTTTGGCGAGTATAGGAAAGGCTGGCTGACCTGTCAAGGATGGATCGTTTGGTTTTTTTGTTGTCAACCTAGTCATTTTGCGCTTTAATAAAAAAGAAATAGATGCTTTTAGGGACCCATTGAAAGTCTTCACGGACGCCCATTTCACCGATTTTTCGGGATTCAAGAAAAGGTGATGGCCGCTTTTGCAACCACAATTTTGATCTGCCTTCTAAGCATGATCTGCTTTACGGGATGTTCTTCTGACGAGGAGGGTCAATCGCCTCTGCCCACGCCGAAGGTTGTCAAACCCATTGCAAAGCCGGCGCCGCAAGGGCCGGGACCTCCAGCGACCCAGGACAAGGGAAAAGGCGGGATCGAGGCGCGGCTGAGCCTTATCATGGAAACAGGCGGAGCTGAAAAGAAAAAGCCCGCACCCGCCGCGGCTCAGGAAGAAGGGGAGGCGCTTGAACAGGGAGGTTTTCACACGGTCCGAAAAGGTGAAAGTCTCGCCAGCATCGCCGGGTTGCAAGAGACATACAGTGATCCCCTGAAATGGCCTGTTGTTTTTCGTCTAAACTTGGACAAGTTGGGGGATCTCTCGCCGGGCGAGGACTTTCCAGAGAGACCCCTTCCTGAAGGCCTGCGGCTCAGGATCGTGACGGCGGAGGAGGCGAACAAACAAGTTCGGAACCGAACCGGGCATGAGTGGGTGATCAACGTACTTTCCACCACCCACAAGCACGAAATTGCTCTTGCTACAGTGGCGCTTGCTAAGAAGGGTTACCCGATTTACATTACCCAGGGTCAGGTGAAAGGAAAAAAATGGATGAGGCTTCGGGTGGGCTTCTTTGAGAGTAAGGGTGAGGCGGATGCCTTAGGGAAAAAGATCCAAGATCTCATGAATCTCGGTGATCCCTGGATTACCAAGGCAAGCCAGGAGGAGTTAAGAGAATTCGGGGGCTTCTGATCTCTGAAAAGACATTCATGAAAGACAAGAACATTGTGTTGGGTGTCTCAGGCGGCATATCCGCCTATAAAGCAGTGGAGGTGCTGCGCCTTCTTGTGAAAGGCGGCGTACGTGCCCGTGTGGCCATGACCGAACATGCGACGAGGTTCGTGACCCCCTTGACTTTTGAAGCACTTTCGGGAAACAAGGTCATCTGGGACATGTGGGAAGCGGGGACGGGACCCATGGACCACATCACCTGGGGACAAGAGGCGGATCTTATCATCATAGCCCCGGCCACAGCCAACTTCATTGGAAAGGTGGCTGCCGGCTTGGCGGATGATTTTCTCACCACCCTGGTTATAGCAGCGACAGCCAAGGTTCTTGTTTGCCCTGCCATGAACAGCCGCATGTTTGAAAACCCGGCGGTCCAAGAGAACATGAGGCGTTTACGGGAAAGGGGCTATACCGTGATGCCGCCTGCTGAAGGGGACCTGGCTTGCGGAGCGGAGGGCCTGGGTCGCCTGCCCGAGTCGGACGACATTGTTGATCAAGCCGCCTTTCTGCTTGCCGAGCACGACCTGGCGGGACTGAAGATGCTTGTGACGGCAGGGGCTACAACGGAAGCCATCGATCCGGTCCGGTATGTGACCAACCGGTCGAGCGGCAAGATGGGATATGCACTGGCAAGAGCGGCCGGGTTGAGAGGTGCAGAGGTTGTTCTGGTGAGCGGCCCGACCCATTTGAGACCGCCTCGAAATGTCATTTTTAAAAGAGTGAATACGGCGGAAGAGATGAGACAAGCGGTCTTTGAACATCGCGGCACATGTGACGTGATCCTGAAAGCGGCGGCGGTCTTGGATTACAAGCCGCGGCAGCCATCTGCGCACAAGATTAAGAAGTTGGAGGAGATTCAAACCCTGGAACTGGTCAGGAACCCGGATATTCTCGCAGAACTGGGCTGTAGCAAGGATGAGAGGCGGTGCCTCTTGGTGGGATTTGCGGCCGAAACCCAGGATTTGCTGGCCAACGCATCGGAAAAGTTGCGAGAGAAAAATCTTGACATGATTGTGGCCAATGATGTGTCAAGAGAGGATGCGGGCTTCGAGGTGGATACGAACGTGGTCAGGCTCATCTATCGCGACGGTCACCTGGAGGAATTGCCCCTCATGACCAAGCAAGAGGTGGCGGATCATGTTTTGGACAGGATCAAGAGGCTATGGGAAGCCACATCATAAACCCCCATGAGGAACTGAAAGACATCATCGGCCACTTGAGAAACCTCATGGTCATAGATCGAGATATGGGTCTCGAGGCCCCAACGCTTTCCTCGTCAACCCTCGACTATCTGGAAACAGGGTCTGCGCATCTGAACTCTCTTGAGGGTCTCAGAGATTTCGTGGGAGAGTGCAAAAGGTGCAAGCTCTGCCACGGCAGGACCCATTTGGTCTTCGGAGAGGGATCCGCCGAGGCGCGGTTGGTTTTTGTGGGCGAGGGGCCGGGCAGGGAAGAAGACCTGGCCGGAAGGCCGTTTGTGGGAGAGGCAGGGCGACTTCTCACTAAGATCATCGAGAATGGCATGGGTCTAAAGCGAGAAGAGGTTTACATATGCAATGTGGTGAAATGCCGACCCCCCCGAAACAGAGACCCGGAGGCAGATGAGATCGAAGCCTGTCTTCCTTTCCTGAAGCGGCAGCTGCGCATCATCAGTCCCGAGGTTGTTTGTACGCTGGGTCGGGTCCCGGCCCAAGCCCTTCTTGACCGGGAATTCAGGGTGACCCATGAAAGGGGGAGGTGGTTTTCATTTTTGGACATCCCGGTGATGCCCACGTACCACCCAGCATACCTTCTTCGGAATCCTGCGGCAAAGCGTGAGGTGTGGGAGGACGCACAAGAGATCATGAGGGCCATGGGACTGGAGGTCAAGAGACATGTTTAAGAAGACCATACTTTGGCTGCTCATGGTGCTTGGAGGGGCGGTTCTTCTCTCCATGGTGCTTCCGCCGGGGCAAGAAGGAATTTGTCAGGATCGTGAGGTGATGATCGTTGATCTGGAAGGCCCCATCAATCCCGGTACAGCCACGTTCATGGTCCGGGGTCTTGAGGAAGCGGAGGAACAGGGATCCGTTCTGGTGATCATTAACCTCGACACGCCGGGTGGACTGGCCTCATCCATGCGGACCATGGTCAAGGCAATTTTGAATTCTTCCGTGCCCGTTGTTGTTTACGTTGCCCCGAGCGGGGCGGGAGCTGCTTCGGCCGGGGTGATGGTCACGGTTGCGGCCCACGTGGCGGCGATGGCACCGGGAACAAACATTGGCGCGGCCCACCCGGTAACGGCGGGAGGAAAAGACATAGAGAAAACCATGTCTGAGAAAGTGGTCAACGACATGGCTTCTTACGGGCGAGGGATTGCCCAGGAAAAAGGAAGAAACGCGGAGTGGGTTGAAAAAGCAATCCGCGAAAGCGTATCTATTACTGCGGAAGAAGCGGTCAAGAAAAACGTTGCGGATCTTGTCGCAACGAATGTGGACGAACTTCTCAATCTCTTAGACGGCCGAAAGATCACGCTGCGGCAGGGCGAGATCACACTTAGGACCGCGGGCCTGGTGAAAAAATACTATCACCCCGGTTTCAGGGACCGGGTTCTGAAAGTGATCAGCGATCCCAACATCGCCTACATCCTCATGATGATCGGCCTGGCCGGATTGTATTTTGAACTGGCCCACCCGGGCGCTATTTTTCCCGGTGTGATTGGAGCGATGTCGCTCATTCTCGCCTTTTACTCTTTCCAGACACTGCCGGTCAATTATGCCGGCTTGCTCCTCATTGCCTTGGCCATCATTCTGTTTATTGCAGAAGTGAAGATAACGAGCTATGGTATGCTGTCCTTGGGCGGTGTCATATCCCTTTCCCTCGGTTCCATTATGCTGTTTGAAGATGTGAGAGTGTCTCTAAGGCTAATGGCTCCTACGATCGTCCTGGTTGCCGGATTCTTTATCATTGTCTCTACGCTTGCCTATCGCGCTTACCGATCCAGACCCAGGGGTGGGATGGACGGTTTGATAGGCGAAATCGGTTTGGTGAAAGAGCCGATTGATCTTGAAGGGCGGATTTTCGTACATGGGGAGTACTGGCGAGCCAGGTCCAGGGATAAGATCGAAGAGGGAGAACGGGTGGAAGTGGAAAGTGCGGACGGTCTTATTCTGCGGGTCAAAAAGGCGGCAAAAGAGGAATAGAGGACCGTGTGTCTGAGTGAAGAAAGGGGGACACCATGTTTTGGATTCTGGCGCTTGTTCTGATTCTTTTCTTTTTGGCCTCGGCCATCAAGATCCTGCGCGAGTACGAACGGGGGGTCATTTTTAGACTGGGGCGTGTGATCAAGACCAAAGGGCCGGGCCTGATCATTCTCATTCCCATCATCGATAAGATGGTGAAAGTGAGTCTTCGTCTGGTGGCCATGGATGTGCCACCCCAGGACGTGATCACCAGGGACAATGTTTCCGTAAAGGTGAATGCCGTCATTTATTTTCGCGTCATGGATCCCACCAAGGCAACCATTGAAGTGGAGAATTACCTTTTCGCCACGTCACAGCTTGCCCAGACGACCCTGAGAAGCGTGTGCGGCCAGGTGGAGCTGGACGAGCTGCTTGCAGAGAGAGAAAAGATCAATACCCGGTTGCAGGAGATCCTGGATGCCCATACCGACCCTTGGGGAATTAAGGTGACCACCGTGGAGGTCAAGCATATCGATTTGCCCACGGAGATGCAGCGAGCCATGGCCAGACAGGCCGAAGCGGAAAGGGAAAGGCGGGCCAAGGTCATCGGTGCGGAAGCGGAATTTCAGGCTGCGACGCGTCTTGTCGAGGCGGCAGGAATTATTTCCAAGCATCCCGAGGCCTTGCAACTGAGATATCTGCAGACTTTGCGTGAGATCTCTTCGGAGAGCAACTCTACCACCCTTTTCCCCATCCCCTCAGACCTTTTTGCTCCCTTTCTGAAGAAGAGCGGCTCGGGTAGCGAATAAGTCCGGAACGAAAAGCATCACGGTGGGAACAGGAGAAGACAGAATGGAAGAAGAGACCAAACCGGAAGAAGCACAGACGGAAGAAGAAAAGACGCCGGAAAAACCCTTGGACAAGATGACCGCCACTGAATTGAGGCAGATTGCTGCCGGCATCGAGGGGATCACCGGTGTCCACGCCATGAGAAAAGAGGAACTCCTCAAAGCGGTCAAAGAGGCAAAAGGGATAAAGGAAAAGGAGCCGGCAAAGAAGGCAAAAGAGGCGGCCCAGGTTGAAGCCAGCGTTGAGGTGTTGAAACGGAAAATCGTCGCGCTCAAGAAAGAGAAGGAGGAGGCACGGGCGGCCAAAGACAAGAAGAAGGTTAAGGTTTATCGACGCCGTATCAATCGGCTCAAGAAGAGAACCAGAAAGGCTGTCCAGGCCTGAAAGAGGCGTATTGTTGGAGCAGGCTCAGGGGACCGGTCGTCCTGGGCCTGCTTTTGTTTTTCTCCCGCCGCTAGGGGTCTTTGCCAAGGAGTGCGGAGAGTCAGCGTTACTCCGGTGAAGGCCGGAGGAGGGGCATGGACGGGGATATGAGAGATCGTGAAATTTCCCAAAGAACTGTGGCGGTCATTCCGGCAGCCGGGGTGAGCCGTCGTATGGGGGGGACTGAGCCCAAGCAGTTCTTGGAGATTGACGGGCATCCTCTCTTGGCTCTGACCCTTGAGAAGTTTCAAACCTGCACAGCCGTTGAAAGTATCGTGGTGGTTGTTCCCCCAGAGCGGGTGGACCACTGCAGGCGAGAGATTGTGGAAAGATACGATCTCAGCAAGGTGCAAAGAGTCGTTCCCGGCGGAAAGAGGAGGCAGGATTCCGTCAGACTCGGCATCGAGGCGACGGAAGGGAAATAT
>JARRRH010000075.1:0-7641 GCA_037380925.1 Deltaproteobacteria bacterium
TTTGATCCCAAAGCTGTGGATCCTCAAACAATCAAATTTAACAAAAAGCTGGAAGAACTCCTTGCCACCATGCCGCGTGCCTACACGAGGACTCCGCAGGAGGTTCGTGAGGATAGGGAAGCGGGGAAAAGCTGGATGGGTCCCATCAGGCGCCTTGCTGAAGGCCAGGATCGTCTCATTCGAGGCGGGAGCAGTGAAGTTCCTGTTCGTGTTTTCGTTCCGGATGAGATCCATGGAGTCTATCTCCATATGCACGGAGGCGGTTTTGCGCTTTGTCACGCAGATCACTTTGATGAAGCCCTTGCAGCAACGGCGAAGAACTGCAAAGTGGCTGTCGTGAGTGTTGACTACCGGCTTGCTCCGGAGAATCCTTATCCTGCGGCCGCTGATGACTGCGAGACCGTAGCGGTTTGGATGACCGGAAAGGCCAAGTCGGAATTTGGTACGGAGAGGTTCATTATAGGAGGAGAATCGGCCGGGGCGAACCTTTCAGTAGTTACACTAACGAGGATGCGTGATCGGCATGGCTTCACCGGATTTCTGGGCGCTAATCTCGTCTATGGCTGTTTTGACATCTCGATGACACCGAGCCAAAGGAACTGGGGAGAAAGAGATCTCGTCATTTCAACACCACTGATAGAGTGGTTCAACGACCTCTATGTTCCCCAAAAAGAAAAACGGACTGAACCGGATGTTTCTCCCCTTTATGCAGACCTGTCCGGCCTGCCGCCGGCTCTGTTCACAGTCGGTACCTTGGACCCTCTTTTGGATGATTCCCTTTTCATGCATGTCCGTTGGCTGGCAGCAGGAAATCCATCCGAGTTGGCGGTCTATCCGGGGGGCACCCATGTTTTCAATATGTTTCCCACCAAGATCGCTAAGGAGGCGAACAAAAAGATTTTTCAGTTTATCGCCAAAACAGCGGAAGAGACGTGTTAGATAAGACCGCGTTATTCAAATCTAAAGATATGCCTGTGGATGAGGGCGAGTTCTTCTTTGTTCGGCGGATAGGGGTAGTTCCACTGTTTTTCGTCAGGAAGGCAGTTCCCGAAAGGACGGTTGCAGGCCACATGACCGTCGGGCCCCAAGCAGCCCGTGGTCATGAAGGGCGTGCCTGCGCTGATAATCTCTCCAAGCCGGTCTCCATTCACCCCAAAATTCAGAATGCGGCCTTCCTGATCGAAGGTCATCTCGTTTTGGGAACTCAGCCCCTCTTCGATCAAATACCGCGCCAGCTGCACTCTGAGGTAGGCGGGCCAAGACGGCTGAGGCCGGTCTGAAAGAGCGGATCCCTCCTCTGCAAAAAAAGAAAACAGGTGATTGACTACACCCATTTTCCAAAGGCGCTGCATCAAGGCAACCATCTCCTGTTCGGTTTCTCCCATGCCCACCATAAGGTGGGCACCCACGTGGGGCGTTCCGAACATGTCCAGCGCATTCCGGAGGATCTCCCAATATTTTTCCCACCTGTGAGGGCCTGATACGCCCTTTCCCCTGTACTTGTCAAAGAGTTCCGGGGTGGCCAGATCGATGGCCACGCCTATTTTGTCGCAACCCGCCTCCTTCATGGCGGCCAAATCCCCTCGGTTCAAGATGGTGGGGCTTATGAGCAGGGATATAGGGAGAACGGTCTCCTGCTTCAGGCGGCGGGTCATCTCCAGGGTGTGCCCGCGGCACTTTCCGTTGGTGATCATGGAGATGCACGTGCGCTTCACGTAGGAAGGGGACTGGTTGATGGCTTGAACGATGTGATCCATGGAATATACGGGCCAATCGACGTGGATGAAGCTTTTTTCCTGATAGGTGCCCGGGCGTTTCTTTGCCAAGCCGCAATAGGCACAGTTGGCGGAACAGCCTTCAGGGTAGTGGACCAGGAGATTGACGCACTTGTTTACGGCTCCCCGGTACATCCTCCCTTTCCTAAGGCCGAGGGAAATGGCGGTGGCCGTGCTCATCTTGGCATATTGGGGGCTTTGACCTTTGTCTGAAGTTGGTTTCATGATTTTTACCGCAGACCGCCGAGCAAATTCCGACTTGTCCGCCGGGTGCGGTCAAAGTCAGATGTTTGGTGAGGCGGGATGGCCGTCCCTGACGAAACCCTCCTTGCTTCCTTTACTTCTTACCGCCTACTGCGACTAGAGTCTGACCTGGTTTTCTTTGGCTTTGAGGATGGCCTGTGTGAGGGTGGGCACATCAAGGCCGTATATCATGTCTTGCTCCCAGATCTTGGAGAGATTTTCCTCGATCTTCTCCTGCCGCAGCGAGGTCCATTTCAAAGCGTTTTCGAGACGGTGAACACCCTCAGGGGTGGAGAAGAAATCGCCTGTGATGACCACATTCTCAATGGATGCTCCGGAAAGGGCGAGGTAAACCTCCAACAGCCCGGCCTTGGTTTTAAGTCGACCAACTCCCATGCGGGCTCTGGGGTGTTTGTGAGAGAAAATCCAGTTTCTGTTGGTGTATCTTTGTTTAATGAAGCGCCGGATCGTGTTTTTCTCCCACCGATCCGGATGATCCTCCTGAAATCGAATGCCGAATTCTGTTTCAAAGGATTCCTGAATGGCTTCCATAGCCGCTGTAACAGGGACCTGCCTGCCCAATTCCCGCCTGACCGTGGTCATCCTCCGGCTAAAACAGTTGTATCCCTTATCACTCAATTTCTCCATCGGAGTATTCATAATGTCCAGCATGAGCACTACATCGAAATCCACAAGAAAACTGGTGTGAAAAAGCAGACTCTTTCCTGTCTCAGCCGCTGCGGACAAGCCGGCTATTTTTTTCCCGGAAACCTCGAGATCATTCTTGGGTTGAAAATGGGCTGGAATACCAAGCCTGTGCAGGGCCTTGATCAAGACCTGTGCCATGGACTCGAAAACGCCCCCGACGCCTCCTTTTTCAAGTCCCGGCCAGTCCACGCTGATGCCAAGACCCAAGGCGATCACCTCCGGGCCCATGACGACTGTGCCGCCGCCGGTGCTTCTGCGGTTGTATTCCAGGCCTCTGGCCCGGCACCTGCGCAGTTTCAGGGCTGCCTCAATGTCCTGGTACTTGCCGACGATGACTGAAGGCACAAAAGTGTACAAATGCAAAATAGGAGGCGACCCGTGATTTGCAACGGACTGGGGAAGCGTGTCGTCCACTGCCAGCCCTTCGGCTGTTGAAACGGAACGGGTCGTGTTTTTGAAGAGACGCCAGTAGGTGCTCATACCATTAAAGTCTCTGCGGTCTCCGTTGGTTCTTGTTATACAAATCCTTGGGTTGGCAACATGTTTTCAAATCCAAATGTCAAATTAAATCCAAAGGCTCGAAGTCCAAAGGATCCCGATTTGGACTTTGTGCTTTGACATTCCTTTGGGCTTTGGATTTTGGCATTTGGCATTGTGGCCTATACTACTGACTCCCCAAGCAAGGCTTCCTCCTCATGCTGGGCGCCCTATACCTGGTTCTTTATGCTTTGGCTTTTTCTTCCTCAGCCCTCTTGATTTCATCTTCTATGAATCCTACGAGCGCCTCGCCCTGCATGAGGTTTTCCAGTTCCGAGTCCAGGTCCGAGGCCTCGATGACCAGAACCCATCCCTTGCCATAGGGATCGGTATTGATCAGACTGGTGTCTTCTTCGAGATCCTCATTGATCTCCACAATCTCACCCGACACGGGGGCCACGAGTTTGCCAATCCATTTTCTGGATTGAATTTTTCCGCAGGTCTCGCCCTGACTGACCTCGTCTTCCTCCTCAGGAAGATCCACAAAGACGATGTCACCCGCCTCCCTCTGGAAGAAGTCATTCATTCCTACGGTTACCTTGCTTCCGTCCACGCGCGCCCAGCTATGATCCTTGTGGTAGTAAAGCTCATCGGGCATGTTGTAGCCTTTAACATCTGCCATAGCCTGTGACCTCCTTCATAGGTGTTTTCTGATTTGCTGTACTTTTTCCGGACGCCGGCTTATAGCTGGTTCCGTTCACTGGCCGGAGATTCGTGAGGGGAATCCTCGGGCATCTATAGACCATCGTCTTGGAGATGGCAACAAAAATAGCGGGCAGAGCCGGGTCCTCAGGGGCCTCACTCCTCGAACCTGGCCTTCACGGCTCTGGCATGATTGGGGAGGCCTTCAATCCGGGCCAGTGTGACAACAGCATCCTTGAGACCGGCAAGCCCTCTTTTGCTCACGTATTGAAAGGTTGGTTTTTTTACAAAATCGTCGACAGAGAGCCCGGAAAACATGCGCGCACACTGTCCCGTGGGCAACACGTGATTTGTCCCTGAAGCGTAGTCGCCAACAGGAACAGGCGCATAGGGTCCGAGAAAGACGGATCCCGCGTGCTTGATCCTGGGAAGAAAGGAAAAGGGGTCTTCCGTGATGATTTGAAGGTGCTCGGCGGCGTATGCATTGGCAAAAGCAACCGCTTGCTCCATGTCCGGAGCCACAAGCACATGGGAATGCTTGCTCAACGAGGATTCAAAGATCTCCTTTCTCGGCAAGGACATGAATTCCCCATTGATCATGTCGCACACCTTTTGGGCAAGTCCCCAGGAAGTTGTGACCAGCACTGCCGCTGAATCTGGGTCATGTTCGATCTGGGAGAGGTAGTCCAGCGCAACCCATCGGGCGTTGGCACTGTCGTCGGCCAGGATGAGCGCTTCGCTCGGACCGGCTGGAGAATCAATATCCACCTGGCCGTACACAATCATCTTGGCAGCAGTCACGTACTTGTTTCCAGGTCCAACAATTTTGTCCACCCCGGCAATGCTTTCCGTCCCGTAGGCCAAAGCGGCGACACCCCAAGGCCCCCCCACTTTAAGGATGTTCCGGCAGCCGGCCACATCCGCTGCCACAAGGGTGGCCGGATTGACGGCCATGCCTTTTCCCGGAGGTGTGGTGAGAACCACTTCTCCCACGCCCGCCACAATGGCTGGGATGACAGTCATAAGCACGGTGCTGGGATAGGCGGCCCTTCCACCTGGAATGTAACAGCCCACGCGGTCCATAGCCCGGGTCATGCGGCCCGCAAGAATACCCTCTGCAATCTCTATAGACCACATTTCCCGTCCCTTCTGAGCGCGATGGAATTTGGTGATGTTCCGGGCTGCGTGCTTCAGGGCGTCAACCGTCTCCGGCTCGACCTGCTTGTAAGCCTCCTCCACCTCTTGAGGTGTGGCCTGCAAGTCAGTACTGTACACGTCATCCTTGAACTCCCTGCTCGCTTCCAGAATCGCCGCATCACCCCGCCGTCTGACGTCCTCGACAATTTCGCGTACATGTTCATAGACCGAGGAAATATCTTCCCTGGATCGTCTTAAGACAGCCTCTTTTTCTTTGGCACTGAGATGTTCCATTCTCTGCGGTTTTATGTTCATTGATCCCCTATCTCCTTGTAAGACTTTGCCCCAACTTTTGACAATGAAGGTCACAACCCTTAGTTGAACCGCCTTCGGCGGCACGAGGGGCCACCAAGTTTCACCACGGAGACACAGAGGGCACGGAGAAGACATTATTTGCCCATTCGCGGGAGATGCCGCGAATGGGCAACCTGCTTGTCCGCCTTCGGCGGACCTTGATGCGTCTCGTGGTACGCCCCATTTTCTTTATCAGAAGAGAGTTCCTCCCTAGGATGCTTTAAGTCAAATTGTATCTCGCGGAAAGGGACATAGCTTTCATTTGCCGGAATCTCCCGGCAAATGAAAGATTTGACGCTCTCTGTGTCCTCAGTGCCTCCGTGGTGAATCTGTGTTCATTCTTCTGCTTTCACGATAGTCCCTGAGAGCATCCACGGTGCTCTGAAACGCCAGATCAGCCCACGGAATCTCATCGGGACGGTAAAGGCGAACTTCCTCAGACTCGTCGTCCGCAATCAAGGTGCCCGATACATAATCGGCCAGGTAGACCACAACCGCGGCCAGCCGGCCTGGGTAAGAATAAACACCCAGTAGCCGTTTAATGCGGATTTTCACGCCGCATTCTTCTCGTGTTTCCCTCAAAGCCGCTGCTTCGACTGTTTCACCGCGATCCACGTATCCGCCGGGAATGACCCATCTCCCCTTTTGGGGCTGGATTCCGCGGCGCAAAAGAACGACCCTATTGTCCATCTCCACGATAGCGCAGGCCACAAGCTTCGGATCCAAGTAGAAAACGAATTCGCATTGCGTGCAGACCAGCCGGGCCGGTTCTTTGTCTTTCAATATCGTGGACTTGAGATTCCCACCGCAGACCGGGCAGAAACGGAATTCCAGATCTTCATAATGCATCAGGGACCCCCCTATGAAATCGCTGCGCGATTTCATGCAATGTCCCGCTTCGCGGGACTCTCAAAACAGCGGAGCCGGAATACCCCCCATCCTTCCAATCTTTCCCCGCGAGGGCCTTCCGGCTCTGAGGCGGCTCCGCCATGTGCAGCAAGCCTTGTCCCTGCTTAATCATGCTCCTGGGCCGGCGGTCGCATTTGGATGTAAACCAGACATAGTCGGCTGTTTCTTTGTCGACTGCGGTTGCACCTTCCAGTTCATGGAGTATGATCGTGACCATGGAAACGGGCACACGTCTGATCGTGCGCAGTGGTATCCCAAATTTGTTTACGATATGCCCGTTGCCTGCCAACCCAACGACTTTGCCCTCGTGATCTTTGACGTAGGCAGCAATGTTATGAGCCATAGTCTCCTCCCAGACACACTGTGCCTCGTAGAAGTACTCGAAATCGGGTAACTCACGGTGAGCTTTTTGTTTGTAAGCTTTACGAACGTAGGCCCGATGCGCCTCATTTTGGAGATCGATGTGCTTGGGGAGTCGGCTCCGCTCATCCGGGTTTAAGTTTGCCAACCCTTCTCTGGCAACTCTTCGCACGATTTCCTGGGGGGCGTTGATAGCAAGGACCGGTATCCCGTGCCCCTTTGCCAACAAGAGGAGCGGGCGGTAAAGGTCGTAGTCGTATCCCCAACTCTCGGCCCAGTCCACGCCGCGAAGGAATTCCTCCTCGGTTATTTCTGCTTTCAAATAACGATCGACCTCGGTCTGGTCGGACGCCTGAAAACACTCCATTGCTACAGCCAAAGGACCACAGCAATCGACCAGCGCCTGAAGGATCTGGACCTGAATGAGATGATGCTCGGGGTTATCATGGACCTCACCAAGGAAGATGAGATCTTTGGCTGCAATTTGTTCAATGAACTTTTCAAAGGAGAGGACCTCGCCATGGTTCAGATCAACAATTTGGCTGATCGTGAAGTGACGGGAGATTCCCGGCACCGTAACCAGGGGATGCGGCGCTATTTTTCTGGCGGCACATCCGCAGACCAGAAAAAGACCTGCAAAGAAGGCAAACACGGGTAGGAATCTCCGGGATCTCAGCTTGACCATAAGCTCACACCGAAATGAGCCGGGAAAATTAGGCCCGAAAAATGCTAAAAAAGACTCTTGGCGGGCCGGGACAAATCGCTTGACTAGCTCCATTCGTATCAAATACCCTACCTATGTTCAAGCCCATTGTTCAGCCCTTCCCAAACCGCCCTTGAGGGGGGCGGGCGGGGATGGCACGGCGATCGTAAAGGTGAAAGCGGAGGTTCAGAGAGTCGTGACATGTTCAAGAACTATCCCAAAGAAATCATCTTGAAGGACGGCTCCGGCGTCACGTTGAGGCCGCTTCAAGGG
>JARRRH010000076.1:0-7639 GCA_037380925.1 Deltaproteobacteria bacterium
ATAAAAAAGGCAAGGTGTATCTGGTGGGCGCGGGCCCGGGCGACCCCGGTCTTCTGACTTTGAAGGGTAAGGCCTGCATCGAAGAGGCGGATGTTGTGGTTTACGACTATCTGGCCAACCGGGCCTTTCTTGAACACGCGAAAAGTGGAGCGGAACAGATCTATGTGGGCAAGCGGGGCGGCCGCCACACCATGAGTCAGGAGGACATAAACCGGTTGATCGTGGACAAAGCGAAAGCGGGTTTGAATGTGGTCCGGCTCAAGGGGGGAGACCCTTTCATTTTCGGCCGGGGAGGGGAGGAAGCCCGGGAATTGGTCCGGTCAGGGGTACCTTTTGAGGTGGTTCCCGGTGTGACCTCCGCCATTGCTGTACCTGCTTACGCCGGCATACCTCTAACCCATCGTGACTTTACCTCCACGGTCGCTATTGTTACAGGACAGGAAGATCCCTCCAAAGAGGAGTCTGACATTGACTGGGAAAAGCTTGCCACAGGGGTCGGCACGTTGGTTTTCTTGATGGGTGTGGGGAACCTGCCTCGTATCGCCGAAAGCCTGATGGAACACGGTCGCTCACCGAAGACGCCGGCGGCGGTGATTCGGAGAGGGACCGGTCCGGATCAGAAAACGGTTGTGGGTTCTCTGGGAGATATTGTGAGGGAGGTTCAGAAACAGGGTTTGAAGCCACCGGCCGTCATCGTGGTGGGCGAGATTGTGAAATTGCGAGAAGAGCTTAACTGGTTTGAGGAAAAGCCGCTTTTCGGCAAGCGTATCGTGGTGACCAGAGCCCGGGAACAAGCCAGCGACTTTCTGAAGGGCCTGTCTGCACTGGGAGCCTTGTGCATCGAGTTCCCGACCATTGAAGTCATTCCGCCCAGCGGTTGGGATGCCTTGGACGGAGCCGTCCGTTCCTTGGAAAGCTACCAGTGGTTGTTGTTTACGAGCGTAAACGGCGTCAAATACTTTTTTCAGAGGCTGGAGTCTCTCGGAGAGGATGTTCGTGATTTGAAGGGAATCAAAGTCGGCGCCATAGGACCCAAAACAGCGGCAAGCCTTAAAGCAAAAGGGATCGCTCCGGACCTGGTTCCCACGGAATACCGTGCGGAGGCTGTGGTGGAGGCTTTTAGGGACCGGGCACCTGAAGGGTGCACCGTTCTGCTACCCAGAGCGGCCCAGGCTAGAGACGTGCTGCCTAGAGAACTGGAGCGAATGGGTGCCAAGGTGGATGTTGTAGAGGCTTACAGGACCGTAAAGCCGGAGGGTGATAAGGGGAGGGTCCAAGCCATGTTGGAAAAAGGGGAGATTCACATGGTGACTTTTACCAGTTCCTCGACGGTGACCAACTTTGTGGACATGTTTGAACCCGCCAAGGAGACCCTCTTGGGATGGATGGAAAAGGTGGCCGTGGCATGCATCGGGCCTGTGACGGCCCGGGGTGCAAAAGACAAAGGGCTGAAAGTCAGTCTTGTCGCACCGGAGTACACCACGGAGTCTTTGACCGCAGCGATTGTGGACTACTTCGCCCATAAGAATACACCGCTGAGAGCGCAGAGATAAGCCAAGCTGTCAACCTTCTCGAAAATTCTCCAAATTATTCTTTCTGGGCTCTCTGCGCTTTGAAATTCTCTTCTTGTGAATAGGTCAAAGACGGTCTGGTGCCTCGGTTCCCTACAAGGTGATCCTCATGGTTCTTTCGCATTCTTCCATGTCGCAATACTGAAAGCCGAGTTTGACATAGAGCTTAATGGCAATGAAATTGGTGATGGCCACAGTCAACCAGACGGATTGAAAACCCAGATCCCTTGCTTTGTCCAGGATTGCCTGTGTCAACGCCGTGCCGATGCCCCGGTTGCGATAATCCTGATGCACAAAAATCACGTATTCCCCTGACGTTCCTCTGACGTCCGGAATGAGCACAGCGTGGCCTACCACGTCCTGCTCATGCCAGGCAAGGAGGTTCTCACCGATCTGGATCAAATCGCTGAGCCACCTTTGGCAGGTTTCAAGATCAGCAGGAGGAAGACCCTGGGACGCCGGCTTAGGAGAAAAACGGTGATACATCCCCATGAGACAGGACAGATCCTCGGCCGCGCAACGGCCTATCTGAAAGACAGCCCCTGCCTTGTCGGTCCTGCTTATGCGCTCTTCCTCAATCTGTCTCAAAGCATGAAGCCCCCTTTTAGTAGGGATAACCCCGGGAGAAGCCCCGTCAGGGCCGTTTCGGGCTCTGCGATAGACCGCGGCAAGAGTCTATGGAAAAGGTTGAGGCCTGTCAAGGCGGCAGGGCGGCTCCCGATGCACCATCAACGCATCATGAATTTCAATCCATTCCGGCCTTCAAAATTGGGGTGAAAAGTAATATACTCTTTCGTCAAATCAGAAGCTGCTGTGATTAAGGAGAGATATGGATGATGAAACCACTGGACGGCATTAAGGTGATTGAAATGGCTGGTCTGGCACCGTCACCTTACTGTGGCATGATCCTGGCCGATTTTGGGGCCGATGTCGTTGTCATAGATCGCCTGACCAGAGGGGCGCCCGAAATTCCCAATGTGATGACCAAGAACCCTTTTGATCGAGGAAAGCGATCCATAAGGATCAATCTCAAGGCAGAGGCGGGCGTTTCCATCATTCACAGGATGATTCGGCATTCGGATGTTTTGTTGGAACCCTACCGGCCCGGGGTTATGGAAAGCCTCGGAATCGGGCCGGATGCGGCGCTGGCTTTAAATCCAAAACTCATATACGCTCGGCTCACAGGCTGGGGACAAAAGGGCCCTTATGCCGCAATGGCAGGGCATGATATCAACTATATCGCCCTTTCGGGCGCTCTTTCCCTTTTCCGCAGAGAGGGAGAGAGGCCTCTTCCCCCCTGCAACCTGCTGGGTGATTTCGCAGGCGGGGGAATGCTGTGTGCCTTGGGGATTTTGCTCGCCTTGATTGAGAGAAGTCGCTCCGGCCAAGGCCAGGTGGTGGACGCCGCTATGGTTGACGGCGCTTCCAACCTGTCCACCCTGTTTTACGGGATGCTGGGCAACCACCTCATGACGCTCCGGATCGGAACAAACCTTCTGGACAGCGGAGCCCCCTATTATCAAGTCTACGAAACAAGGGACGGTCGGTTTATGAGCGTGGGGGCCCTCGAGGGCCGTTTCTATAAGGTGCTCCTGAAAGGTCTCGGTCTGGATCCCTCGTCGTTGCCGGCTCAGAATGACATGTCGAAGTGGCCGGAGATGAAGGCCCGCTTCGCGGAGATATTCAAGAGCAAAACGCGGGATGAATGGACGGCCATCTTCGAGGGAAAGGACGCCTGCGTTGCTCCCATCCTGGACCTGAATGAAGTGGACAAACATCCCCACAATAAGGAAAGGGGACTGCTCATCACCTTGGACGGCATTCTTCAGCCGGGGCCGGCCCCAAGGCTGTCAAGGACCCCGGCCACGGCCGAAGGTCCTGGAAAGCCCAGGGGAACGGAAAGCGTGGAGGTTCTGAAAGAACTGGGCTACGCGGATTCGCGTATTGACGCCTTTCTCCGGGATGAGGTGGTAGAGACAGCCGGCTGAGGCGTTTGAGGCGCAGCCGCCGTCGCCTAAAGGCTTTGGCGGGCCAAGAATCAGAAGGCATAAGGCTCACGGCAAACCGATTATCCAAATGAAACTTCCTTGCGCCTTATGCCCTTAGCCTTAAGGCGTATCACGATATCGCCTCGTCTCCGGCCCGGAGGGCCTACGCCCCGGAGGGAGCGGAATGGTCATCCTTAGCGGAGCCTCCCTAGAATTGGAGTGTCAAAAGAAATCTGAATGAAGATCCTTCTCATTTACCCCTACTTTATTGAGGAAAGGCTCCAGGCCGAAGATATCGGGGCGGCCCCCATAGGACTCTATTCTGTAGCGGCGGTTCTCAAAGAAGAAGACGAGGATGTGGAAATCCTCAACTGGTACGATATGCGCAATCGCCAGGCTCTCATCAAGGAGACCCTCCAGCAAAGAAAGCCCGACGTTATAGGATTTTCTACATTGCATGCCAACCGCTGGGGTGCCATTCAGATTGCTCGAATTGCAAAGGCAGTTAACCCAGGGATGACCGTTGTTTTAGGTGGAATCGGAGCCACTTTTCTCTGGCACCACCTTCTTAGCCATTTTCCGGAAATCGACTTTGTGATTAGAGGGGAGGGGGAATACTCCTTTCTCAATCTTGTGAGATATCTTGAAGATCCAAGGCAGGAGGGCCCGGAGCACATCAAGGGACTGGCCTTTCGGAAGAACGGCAGCGTCGTGCGGACAGAAGACGAGAAACTCATCGAGAATCTGGATGAATTGCCTATCCCAGCAAAGTACTTCGAGTACCAGCACGTTTCTTCCTCACGGGGCTGTGCGTGGCAATGTCGCTTTTGCGGGTCTCCCCGATTTTGGAAGAAAAAGATACGATTTCGGTCTCCCCGTCACTTTGTTGATGAATTGGAAATGCTGTACCGGAAGGGAGTGACATTTTTCTACTTCTCGGACGACACATTTACGATGAAGAAGGAGAGGGTCATTGAAATCTGCCGAAGCATCATTGATAGGAAGCTTCAAATCGCGTGGTATGCCATCTCCAGAGTCAACTATGTGGATGAAGATATGCTTTTTTGGATGAGAAAGGCGGGGTGTATTCAGATTAGCTACGGCGTTGAGAGCGGGTCGGAGGAGATCAGAAAGATTTTAGACAAGCACCTTCCAACGGAACAGATCAAGAAGGCGTTCAAGATGACCACAAATTACGGGATCTTGTCGAGGGCCTATTTCATATACGGCTCCCCGGGCGAAACATGGAAGACCGTCCAGGAAACCCTTGATCTGATCCATGTGATCAAGCCCTTGAGCGTTGTTTTCTATATTCTCGACATTTTTCCCGGAACCGAGCTTTATAGGGAACTGAAGGAAAAGTCCGGGATTTCTGACGACATTTGGCTTAACAAGATAGAAGGCATTATGTATTTTGAAACAGCACC
This sequence comes from Deltaproteobacteria bacterium, assembly GCA_037380925.1. GTDB lineage: Bacteria > Desulfobacterota > DSM-4660 > Desulfatiglandales > HGW-15 > JARRRH01. Next base: position 4,987 of record JARRRH010000076.1, read on the forward strand.
GGATCTCACCGAGGAGCACATACTGGCCTTTGGCAAGAGACTTCGCACGGCGTTCTACGAAAACGTTCATGCCTTTGCTCGTGCTGTTCGGTTGGTGGACGACAGGGATCTTTACGGATGCCACGGGGACTTTTTTTCCAGGCTGGCCATGACCTTCAGTCATGGGGAATATTCCAAAATCGATGCTGTCCGGGAAAAGGAAGAAACAGCGGAGTGGCTCTATCGGAGGTCACTCGATTACGGTCCAAACCATCGTGCTTATCTGGGTCTCGGAATCGTGAAGCAGAAGCAGGGGGAGATTCAGGAATCGGTCCGGATTCTTTCAGAGGGTCTCCGCTTCTTTCCCGACAGTGAATCCCTGAACGTATGTTTGGGTATCAGTTACATGAATCTTGCCGACTGGAGACAGGCCCTTTCCCAATTCTTGAAGTTTCCAGATTCGAGGGAGGCCGAAAAATACATCGTTCAATGCCGCAAGGCTTTGCCTTAAACCTTGCTCGGTATACGAAACACGTGGAGGGGAAGCATGATGGAAAGAATGATTCGTTATTTGTTCAGGCGGTATTCTGTGCTGGCCTTCATTGCCGTGTCCTCAGTTGTGACTGCTTGTGCAGGCGGCTTGTCCGGGAACGGAGATGATGCTGAACCCGGTAAGCACCAGGCTTTGAAAAAGTCCCTGGCGGAATGCGAAGCACTTCGCGGGCGGTTGGAGAACACTTTGCGGGATCAGGAGGCCGAGCAGCACAGGCTTGAGGACCAAATCGCCAGGCTGAACCTGCTTCTTGTAGAAAAAGATACACAGATTAGTGAGATCGAGGAGCGGCAAGAATCTTCGCAGAAAAAGCTCGATGAGGCGATTCAAGAGGTCGTTCGCGCGAAGGCGAAACTGAGAAGCCTGGAAAGTCGAGCGGAAGCCGCGTCAAATATGGCTGAGACAGAGATCGCCCTCAAGATACTCCGGACGCAACAGCCGGAGCCGGAGAAAGATCCGGAACTCATCCAAGCTGAGCAGTTGTTGAATATGAGTGCCAAAGAGTTTAAAAAGGAGAACTACGGCGGCGCGCTCTATCTTACGAACCAGGCAAAGGGCCGCATTCGAATCGCGCAGATGCGGCGCGTAGACAAAGACAACGTGGAGCCCATGCCGGGAGAGGTGCTTTTTGCTTTGCCCCTCCCTTTGCAGGTGGTCAAGCCGAGCAACATCAGAGAAGGTCCAGGCCTTGAATTCAAGGTCATTGCTACCGTAGAGCCCAACACACATCTTATCGGGTATTCTTACAAAGATTCATGGGTTCGGGTGAGCGGCGAAAAAGATCTTAGAGGATGGATTTTCCAGACCCTGGTCAGCGGGCGGTAGGGAAAAACGGCGATTTTTATTCGAACTTGAAAAAACGGGTTCACGGGCCAAGAGCCCGTCGTTTTTTCCTCTTGGGCTTGCCTTTGTATGTGATGACTTTGTTTCGGCCCCCCTTTTTGGCTTCATAGAGGGCGGAATCTGCATTCTTGATGAGGGCTTGGGTGTCGTCTCCGTGTTCAGGAAAGACGGCGACGCCGATGCTCACCGTAATTCCGATCCCCTTGTCGCCGGCAGGAGGAGAATCCTTCTCTACACATTGGCGGATCCGCTCTGCAGCGTGCACCGCTTCGTCCTTGGATGTTTCAGGCAGAATGATCAAAAACTCCTCACCCCCGTAGCGAGCAGAATAGTCCGCACCCCGGACGGAGTCCCTGAAGATCTTAGCTATTTTTTTCAGCACGTCATCTCCGGCCAAATGTCCGAAAGTATCATTGTATTGCTTGAAGTGGTCTATATCGATCATGAGGACGGCGAAGGAGCGTTGGTAACGCCGGGAGCGTGCGACTTCTCGGTCAAGGGTTTCCATGAGGTGCTTGCGGTTGTACAGTCCGGTCAGGCCATCGGTAATGGAGATCTCATGCAGTTCCAGGTTCCTCTTGCGCAGTGTCTCGTTGATAGCCGCCAGTTGTTCCCGTCCTTCGCGCAGGCGGGATACCATGTTATTGAATACCTCGGTCATGTAACCCAGTTCACCGTGGGTGGTCACAGGGAGATCCACATCCAAATCGCCTGCGGCGACTTTGTCTGCACCCCTGATGAGCCGGTCCAAAGGACGAACAATGGTGAGGCCCAGAAGATAGGCGGCCAGGCCAATCAGTAAAAGCAGTCCTGCGACGAATCCTATGGTCAAATTCCGAAGACGAAAAATCTGCGCATAGGCCTCCGCTCTGTTTTCCTCAGCGACAACCCCCCATTCCAACTGGGGCACCCTTTTGAGGGTTCCCACCACAGCCGGACCCCTGAAGTTTCGGTAATCCAGCGTGTTTCCCTCACGGGAGTAAAGTCTGGTGTACACGGACTTGAGGAGATGGACTTCCATGAAGGCGTAGGAAAGGGGTTCGGAACTGGTCAGGACAACGCCTTCCTGGGTAATCAGGTACAGCTCCCCCACCTGATTCCGGGCATAGTCTTTCAGCATCTCTGTTATAGAGCGGAAATTGAGCTTTGCCACCAAAACGCCTAAGAAGCGTTCGTGGGTGGAAACAACTGGGTCGGCCACAACCATTACGCCGGTCTTAAGTGTTTCCTCATAAGACGGCTCGCCGATGAGAGGCTTTCCAGCCATGGCCGATTTGA
>JARRRH010000077.1:0-9679 GCA_037380925.1 Deltaproteobacteria bacterium
CCCCAGAATGGGCGGGAGCCCTGAACTGCCCATAACAAGCTGGGATCTAAAGCAGGGGGATATGGATCGGATCAAAAAAACAGCCGAAAAAATAGCGGCTGCCCTCACGGTCCATTGAGGTGTTGCACCATGAGAAGTGGTCGAGGATCCCTACTCGAGGAGCTCCACATTCCAATAAAGATAATCCCGCCACGAATCAGGAACTTTGTGAAATGAGATCGTGATCCGGATAGCAGGGACCCAGGTAGGTCGACTGGGTTGTCGAATCAGCTGCATCGAGGCTTCTCCGGGGGTGCGCCCGCCTTTTTGCCTGTTGCAGTCCACGCAACAGGTCACGATATTCTCCCACTTGGTTTTACCACCTCTGGACTTGGGCATGATATGGTCGTAGGTGAGATCTTCAACCGGAAAGCGGCCGCCACAATATTGGCATTGATACCGGTCTCTGGCATAGATGTTTTGCCTGGAAAATTTCACAGGGCTTTTGGGCCGCTTGACCAGGCGGAGCAATCGAACCACAGAGGGCAGTTTGACGGTAAAGCTGACGGAGTGGATTTCTCGATCGTACTGCTCGATCACCTCCACCTTGCCGAGAAAAAGCATGGTCATCGCTTTTTTCCAGTTGATAATCTTGAGAGGCTCGTAGGTGATGTTCAGAAGGAGTACCTGCTCCATGGCTCTACATCTTTCTTGCGGCGGTTACCTGTGAAAGAAAACCCTGTCTCCATTTGCATATTGTAGCTAAGTCACTAAAACTAAACCATATTTTGAAAAATTACAAGAAAAAAATTTCTTATCGGAAATGAACCGGTAGGATCCGGGCAAAGGACACATCCGCTTGATTCTTAAGGGCTTATTCTTCTTCTATGATTGGGCTCAATTTACAATGGACAACGGCGTTCTTCTCTCATATTATTTCCCACGCGTGTATATGGCACTTTGACGCAGAACGATAACCAAGGAGGAAAAGAGAATGAAGCACTTCAGAAAAGCATGTATCGTGTCATTGGTCCTTGTATTTGCCATCGCTGCTGTATCTTTTGCCCAGTATCAATACAAAGTCGGAAAGCCGCACTGTGGCGGAGATCTGACACCTGTTCAAGCTCATGAAATGCTCATGAAAGACAAGGAACATACCTTCCTGGTGGATGTTCGAAGCCGGGCCGAATACGAGCTGATCGGCCATCCAGAAGGGGCTTACAATATTCCCCTCAGGTTTTGGTCCGACAAGGTCGGGAAGAAGGGATACGAGATGGTCCCCAATCCGAACTTCGGACAAGATCTCCTGTCCAGGTTTAATCCCAAAACAGACACACTGATATTCATGTGCCGGAGCGGCAGCCGAAGCTGCGATGCATGCGAGCAAGCCGCGAAGGCCGGGTTCGATGTGAGTAAGATTCATAATCTCATGGGTGGCTTTGAAGGCGACAAGATGAAATACACGCACAGTGCCTTTCACGGCCAGCGGATCGGGGGCGGTTGGCGAAACGAAGGCCTCCCGTGGACCTACCATATGGATAAAAGTCTGATGTACCAGCCTGACATGGCAAAGTAAGCCGTAAGCGCCGCAACCTTATTCATCGAGGGCTCCAGAGGAGGCAGGGAATGAAAGTGCTGGGCATCTACGGAAGTCCCCGGAAGGGGGGGAATACAGATCAGCTTCTGGATAAAGCCTTGGAAGGTGCCCACTCAGCAGGCGCCGACATCACACGGGTTTATGCGCGAGATCTCAAAATGCAGGGATGCATTGAATGCGGTGGTTGCGACGATACGGGAAAATGCGTGGTTGAGGATGACATGCAGTCGGTCTATCCCCTCATCGAAGAAGCCGATGTCATTTTCCTGGCTTCTCCGATCTTCTTTTACGGTCTGACAGCCCAGGTAAAGGCTATCATCGACCGTGCTCAGGCCATGTGGGCCAAGAAGATGCTGGAGAAGAGCCCGGAGCAGAGAAACATGCCCACAGGCAGGCGGGGCTATCTCATCGCAGTGGGCGCCACGCGGGGCAAAAACCTGTTCGAAGGAGCACAGCTCACAGCCCGGTACTTTTTTAATGCCCTGGATATGAGGTATGAAGGCGGGATATTTTTCAGGAGATTGGAGAAAAAGACCGCGGTAAAGGAAAACCCCGAAACCCTTCAGGAGGCCTTCAACCTGGGCATTATGGCTGTGAAACATTAGCGTCATCTTTCACAGCCCGAATGTTGCGTTTTATTCTATCAAGCCCCCCTCTCGCCAAGGCTGTCTTTCCGTATGCCCTATCAAAAGAATCCTCATCCATCTGCAAGATTTCTTGGGTCTTAGGCATCAAAATCCTCGTCGAAGCTTTCTCTTGGTTGAACGGGCACGCTTCTTGGCAGCGATCACAACCGAAAAAGCAAAACCCCATCGCTCGGGCGGAACCGGGATCGATTCGGCCGCCGTATTCTATGGTCCGATAAGAAAGACACCGGCTCGCATCAATATAGAACGGCTTTTGAAGGGCCCCTGTGGGACAGGCATCAATGCACCGCGTACAGGGTCCGCACTGATTATCCATGGGTTCAACGATTTCAAACGGGAGGGGGGCTGTGGTAAGTATCTCGGCAAGATAGACATAGGAGCCGTGACCGGGTAGGATCATCATGTTGTTTTTGCCGATGAATCCGAGGCCCGCGGCAAGAGCAAGACTTCTTTCTAACAATGGGGCGGAATCCACGCAGACTCTTACCCGACAGTCCGGGCTTGCTTTCATGATAATATTTGCTATACCACGACAGCGTTCCTTTAGCCTCTGATGATAGTCCTCTTTGAAGGGATCGGCATACCTGGACACATAAAACCCGTCGGCGGTTGCAGGCCTTTCCGAAGGATAGGGAAACGCCAGAGAGACGATGCTCCGGCAGTCCTTCAGCAGCTTTGCCGGGTTTTCGCGCAGGTCGACATGTCGCTCGAGCCATGACATGCCGGCGTGGCCTTTTGCGGCCAGCCATGCTTTGAAGCTGTCGAAAAAAAGCGGGCGTTGGGGGCCGCAAAAGCCCACCGCGATAAAGCCCAAATCCTTTGCTTTATCGACAATACGAGAAAGCATGCCTCCATTTCCCATTCCTGTACCTGTCCATGACTCCCCCATTGCTCCCCTGCTCCACTACTCCATTACTCCAATCTTTAAAGGGACGCATCGAGGTCGTAAGGGGTCAAACTCTCGTAGCCGTCTGATGTCACTAGAATGGTCTGCTCAAATTGGGCGGAAAGAGAGCCGTCGTTGGTAACCGCCGTCCAGTGGTCGTCCAGAATATGAAGTCCCTTCCCTCCCAGGTTGATCATGGGTTCGATGGTGAAGACCATCCCGGGCACAAGGATAATTCCTCGACCACGCTGGCCGAAGTGGGGGATTTGGGGGCTTTCATGGAAGTCGAATCCAACCCCGTGCCCCACGAATTCTCTCACCACGGAACAACCCGTGCTTTCAGCATAGTTTTGAATGGCCCAACCGATGTCCCCAATCCGATTCCCCGGTTTCACCATGTCCATGCCCACCTTCAGGCTTTTCCTGGCAACCTCTACGATCTTTCGCGCGTCAGGCCCCGGAGTGCCTGCAAAAAAGGTCTTACTGGCATCCGCGTAGTACCCGTTCAATATGGGGGTCACATCCACGTTAACAATGTCACCATTCTTTATGACCCTGGGGCCGGGTATGCCGTGGCATATTTCCTCATTCACGGATACGCAAACACTTTTGGGGAAACCTCGGTAATTAAGGGGGGCGGGTGTGGCTCCATGACGGATGGTGAATTCGTGCACCAGGGTGTTCACTTCCTCCGTGGTCATGCCGACTGTGAGTTTTTCTTCGACCAGTTGAAGGGTTTCAAGAGCCAGCTGCCCGGCTTTCTTGATTTGCGTCACGTCTTCTCCGCTCTTGAGCCGGATATTGTAGTGCCGCGCATAGCGTGATTTGGTTTCTTCTGATCCTGAAAAGTTTTTGCCGAGGCAACACTTCTTGTACTTGAGGCCGCTCCCACAGGGACAAGGGTCGTTCCTGCCTATTTTCATTTCCTTATTCATTGGTCACTCTTTTCGCAATGAGGCTCATGAACCTCGGTTCATCACAGAGCCACGGAGGAGACAGGTTTTGCCCATTCGCGGTAATTCCCGGGAATGGGCAAGTTGCTCTGTGTCATCGGACGGCCCGCTTGCTCTATGGTCGGCTTGGGATCCTCCAATGTTTTTAGTCAAAATATCAGAACAGATCTGACAATTCAATGCCTGAATCGCCACTGATACGCCGTCAAGGTCTGGATGTCGACAAATCGCCCTCTGTTGCTTCCCTCGGGTTCCAAGGTGCGAACTTCAGCAGTAGCAGCATTCCCGGGATTGCTATCACTGCGCAGGCAATGAAGAAATTTTCCCAGCCCAGATTCTTGGCAAGAAAGCCCGTTGGAGCCGAGGCGATCACTCTGGGAACACCCATAAGGCTGGTGAGAAGCGCATACTGGGTGGCCGTAAACTTCTTGTTTGTAATACTGGCCATAAATGCCGCATAAGCGGCTGTTCCCATGCCGCCACTCAGGTTCTCAAAGGCAATCACACCGGACAGGAGAGACACATTGGGCCCTGTCCGGGCCAGTACCGCAAAGCAGGCTGTAGAGGCGGCCTGGAGAAAACCAAAAGCCCAAAGGGACCGGTTAATTCCCATCCGAAGCATGAACACTCCGCCCGCAAGAGTGCCGGCGACGGTGGCCCAGAACCCGAAGAGTTTCACCACGGTGCCGATTTGCGTTTTCGTAAAACCTATATCAAGGTAAAACGGCGTGGTCATGGCACTGGCCATGGTATCCCCAATCTTGTAAAGAAGTATGAAGGCCAAAATCCAAAGAGCACCGTTGCGGGAAAAGTACTCTACAAGCGGGTCCACCACAGCCTCCCTCATGTTCTCAGGCATTTTTACGTTGACCTCAGGCTCGTGAGCGAGGAGTGTGGTCACAAGGCCGGGCAGTATGCAGGCGGCCATGATCAGGTAGACTGAGGGGAATGTCATGTGATCCGCCATAATAAGCCCGCCGCCGGAAGCCAGCAACATCCCTGCCCGGTATCCGTTGATGTACAGGGAAGAGGCGAGCCCGAGTTCCTCATCCGAGAAATCTTCCCTCCGGTAAGCATCCACCACAATATCCTGAGAAGCACTAAAGAAGGTCACCAGAAATGCTGCGAAAGCGACCAGCCATGGATTGTTCCCCGGGTCCGTCAGCCCCAGACCTGCGATTGAAAAAATCAAGGCCACCTGGGCCAGCAGAAGCCATCCTCTTCTTCTGCCTAGAAACGGCAGCTTAAAACGATCCAAAAAAGGAGCCCAGAGAAACTTCAACGTGTAGGGAAGCCCCACTAGGGCCATGATCCCAATGACGGGGAGGTCCACCCCTTCTTCTTTCATCCATGCCTGCAACACGCTAATAGTCAGGAGAAGCGGCACGCCGCATGAAAAACCCATCAGGAGGGCCACAAGCATACGGCCGCTGCAAATAGCTTTGATTAACGGTTTTCCGTCTTGGTTTTGCACGCTTGTTTGCCTCAAGGATAAAAAGGGGCTCCTTTTTGCACCGGCTTTCGGCCGCCGTTTCGGAGATACCGATCCCCGTTTATATACCGCTCCTTGAATGAAAAGCCTAGTCCTTAGTTGTTACTAAACCCTCCACCTCTGGTGGAGGACCCGGGTAGGTTCCACCGATCCGGGGAGAATAAGGGTTGTTAGAGCGATAGCGGTGTCGGCTCGAGGGCAAAGCCTTCTCATTCGTTCCAAGGCTCCCGGGCTGGTCCGGTACTAACCCATACGCGTGGGAGCTCAATTTTAAATCCCTGCCGAGATCGCTGGTGAGGACCGGACGGCGCCCTCCCGCCAGTCACTTCAGAAAAGGCTTTGCCCTTGAGCCCCCTCGGGGGGGCCCCTGATGCCTCCCGCTCTGAGGGAGGAGGTTCACTCGCAGAGCTTCGCGATAGGCGAGTTCGACCAAAGGAAAAAGACCTCTCCGCGGCCAGTGTGGAAGCGCAGATGAGGGTTTGGGATACACCCTTTTCAGGTTAAGCCGTGACCATGAATGTTTTCGGGTCCAATTGGACATAGGCTTCTGGGACAATGGGGTTTCCGTGGTCCTTCAGGAGTTTGAGCAGGATACCGGATTGAGAAGGTTCCAGTTGGAGAATGATACTGAAAAGGTGGTCCACGTATTGGCAGGGATAAGGGATGCCCCTCTTATTCATGTCGGAAATATGTTTATGGGAGAGGGCGGAGAACCATATCTCCGTCTGGGATGTTCGGGCAATGTCCTGGAATTCCTTAAATACGTCCTCTGAGGTTTTTGAGAAATCGAGACCGTCCACGATCAGAGTGTCAGGCACAAACTTGATTCTCTCCGCCAGGTTTGCCAGGTTTTCTCGAAGGCGGCGCATTTCAAAGCTCTGGTTAAGAAAGGACAGGATCATCCTGTTTTGCTGAATGAGCGCTTTCATGTTTGCAACATGGGGTGTTCCCAGTGATTTCATTAGATCAGAAGAGATCACATTGTAGTACGAACTGACTTTCTCCGGGGCATTTTCAAGGGAGATGTGGACCAGTTTCTGGTCGCGAAAGAGCTTGCTGAGCGCTATCTGAATCAGGCAGGCTGTCTTTCCCACACCGGCGCGGGCGATGAGCACCCCCAGATGACCTTTTCCCAAGCCTTTGTGAGAAGTTTTTTCGAGGACTCCCAAGGGACCTAGTTTCACCAGATCTTGGATCATTTTCTTCCTCCCTTTTTCCGGGCTTCAGATTCAGCCCTCACGTTTTCGGATATGGCATCGGGTACCTTTGAGTACCGGCTAAACTCCATGGTGAATTCCGCTTTGCCCTGAGTCAGAGACCGCACCGTGGTGGCGTAGCCGAACATCTCTCCGAGAGGCACCTCTGCATCTATGGTTGTGAAGATGCCGTCCTCTGAGGCGCTCATGATGAGCCCCCGACGCTGATTGATGGAAGTAAGCACATTGCCTTGAAATTCCGAGGGACACTCAACGGAGACCTTCATGATGGGTTCCAGGATGACGGGCCGCGCCTTGGGATAGGCCTGCTTGAATGCCCCGACAGCGGCCTGCCTGAACGCCATCTCAGAGGAATCAACAGGATGAAACTGGCCGTCATTGACCACAACACGCATTCCAAGAACCGGAAAGCCGAGAAGCAGCCCCTTTTCAAGGCATGATTGAAAACCCTTTTCCACGGCGGGAATGAACTCGGTTGGGATGACCCCTCCCTTTACTTGGTTCACGAATTCAAACCCCCCTTCCTCAGAGGGCTCCATGAACCCGGCGACACGGCCGTACTGGCCTGCTCCACCGGTCTGTTTTTTGTGGGTGTAATCGAAGGCCACCCTTTGTGAAATGGCCTCCCGATAGGCCACCTGAGGCATGCCGGTTTCCACCTCAGCACCAAATTCTCTTTTCATCCTTTCCACATAAATCTCAAGGTGCAGCTCTCCCATGCCCGAAATGATGGTCTCTCCCGATTCTTGATCCACATGGGACCGAAAAGTCGGATCTTCTCTCACAAATCGGTTGAGCGCTTTGGAGCGGATAGGGAGATCACAGGGTCGGGAACGAAGATGGAAGTCATGGCCACGTTGAGGCGACCGTCTGTAAAAGTATCTCCGGAAAAGCAATCGATGCCGAAAAGTGCCACAATGTCTCCCGCCTCGCCCTCACTTATTTCCTCCATCTCGTCGGCATGCATTCGGACCAGCCTCCCCACTTTCACTCTTTTCCTGGTCCGGGTGTTGGTCAATTCGTGGCCTTTTTTGATCGAGCCTTGGTAGATCCTGAGATAGGTAAGCTGGCCATAGGGGCTTACCTCGAGCTTGAAGGCAAGGGCAACGAGAGGGGCGGCCGGGTCCGGACTGAGGACCATCCCCTCTTCATCGTGGTCCAGGTCGAGGGCCTTGTTCTCAACGTCTCTGGGCGAAGGGAGATAGTGGGTCACCCCGTCCAGCAACGGTTGAACCCCCATATTTTTATAAGCGGAACCGAGAAAGACAGGCGTCAGGGCCCTCCTTAACGTGCCCTTTCTTACGGCTTGGCGGATCAAATCTGCTGTCACCCCATCCTCCAGAACAGCTTCCATCAACTCATCTGAGAACATGGATGCCGCGTCCAGCAATTCCTCCCGTCTCACATGGGCTTCGTCCACAAGATGGATCGGAATCTCCTCAGTGACGACCTCTTCCCCGTAATGCCCCCTGAAATATAAGGCTTTCATGGAAACGAGATCCACCAGGCCGGAAAAATGGGACTCCAGCCCTATGGGGATCTGCATAAGAACGGCGTTGTGGTTTAGCCGGTGACGCAGTTGTTCCACGACCCTGTAGGGGTTGGCGCCGGCCCGATCGCATTTGTTAATGAAAGCGACTCTGGGGACTTTATACCGGTTCATCTGGCGATCCACGGTAATAGACTGGGACTGCACACCGCCGACCGCACAAAGAACCAATACGGACCCGTCGAGTACTCTGAGGGCTCGCTCCACCTCAATGGTGAAATCCACATGGCCGGGAGTGTCTATGATATTGATGGCATGGCCATCCCAATGGCATGAGGTGGCTGCCGAGGAAATGGTTATCCCCCGCTCCTTTTCGAGCTCCATGGAATCCATTTTGGCCCCCACCCCGTCTTTGCCTCTTACTTCATGGACCGCAAAGATCCGTTTTGTGTAATAAAGGATCCTCTCCGTCAGGGTGGTCTTTCCCGAATCAATATGCGCGCTGATCCCAATATTTCTGAGTTGCTGAATTCTATCAAGCATGTGCTGCTCCGACCCCTTGTTCCAACCCTTCACTCGAAAGATTTGAGGAATATTGAAACCAGGGGTTCCATGAATCAAAAAGAGGGTTCGCGCTAAGAACCCTCTCCGAAAATAACCCGTTTTTTAGAAAAGTCAAAGCCGCTTATCCCCATTCCCAAACCGAGCTATCTTAATTTAGATTTTTGGGGAGCTTCGCTAGATCTTGGTGAGGTGATATCGGGCCACGGGTATCACACTGTCGGCAACGGCCCGTCGCCGGGCTATAGTGTTGATCGGCGTGTACTTGGCCAGCCTCTTCAGAGCCATGAGCTGAGTTCTGAGTTCCTCGCCTTCGGCAATGGCGGCGAAGATTTGTTTGGCCCTTCTTTCGACCTGTGGGAAGGTGTCGTTAATATAAACCTCAGTAGCTGCAAGCTGTATCTTGGAATTTTCCTCCCCATCCTTCTCAACTTTCTTGAGCGTTCTCAGGAGCGCAGACTCCATCGCAAAAATGTCGATGATCATTTCGGCGATGAGAGCCACAATCTCCTGCTCATCGGCCAGCTTTTGCATATATTTTTGGGTTGCCCCGCCTGCGGCCAAGAGCCCCATCTTCTTGGCATTGGAAATCATCTTCTTCTCTTTTTCCAGTACCCCTTCCTCTTCCTCGAAGCTTGGCCTGAAGGTCAGGAGCTCTTGGGTGGTCTTTTTGATTACATCCAGAAGAGGCAGCTCCCCCTTTAGGGCGGCTCGCATGAGCATGTCCACAATGAGAAGGCGATTGATTTCATTGGTGCCCTCCCAGATCCGGTTGATCCTGGAATCCCGGTAAGCCCCCTCGGCCGGGTAATCTTCAATGTAGCCATACCCCCCGAATATCTGAACACACTCATCTAC
>JARRRH010000078.1:0-12030 GCA_037380925.1 Deltaproteobacteria bacterium
CTTTTTCCGGATCGCCTTGCTCCTTTTTACGGAAGCTCCGCATGGGTGACCCCTGTCATCCGCCTTGTTACACGTGAGCCGCGCCCCCATTACCAAGCTCACCAGATTGTAAATCCAGTTCCAGCTCACAGAAACGATCAGCAGTGTCGGAAAGAAAATCATGGACTGGGTTTTGGTGACGCCCATGCGGGCCAATGCGTCGCCGATCTCAGAGGGGTTGAGGGGACCTTCAACACCTCCGAAAAACCCCAGATAATAAAGAGGAAAGCAGATCAGCATGACCAGTATGGAAAGACAGAGGCGAATCATTCGTCTCTGTATAAAGCTCCGGCTGTTCCACCATTTCCTGAAAGTGCTTTCCTCGTGTTGCGTCTGTGACAACTTCATGACAGCAATCATAACACGCTCTCGATCTGCGGTAAAGGACGCCCCATTGCCGCCCTGCCTCACGGGCTGTCGATTTTTTATGCTCTCACGCCTAGCCTGACGTTCAACCCCCACCCCCTCCTGCCCTCCCCCGTCGCTCCCCCTCCCCTGGTGCATGGAATAAAGGGAGGGCGAACGCCGAAGATTTGCAGGGGTACTACTCCTGGGACAACACACTAGCCCAGCAATCGTTTCTCAATATCCGGCCAGATCTTATAAAATGAGTAGGCTGCCAGGACACAGCAGTACAACGGAACAATGAACTTCCAGAATTTCTCGGGCAAGATACGCGTCGTGTAAGGTGCGCCCACAGCGGCAAGCACGGTCCCGATCACGAAAGAGGGAAGCAGCAGATAATCGATGACGACACCCGTGGTGAGGAGCGCAAACCAGGTGAGCACCGCAAAGACACAGGTGGCTCCTTCCGCAAAAGAGGTGACGGCGACCATGCTCTTCACCGGAACACCGGCAAGAAGGCCGCCAACGGTCACAACGGGGCCGTAGCCGCCGCCTCCGATTCCCTTGTTAAACCCGGCAAGACCTGCGAACAACCACATCCATTTGGGACGGTAGTTCTTGTACGTTTTTGCCGTCAAAAGGGAGCAGACGCCCATGACGATCAGCAAAATGGTGACGTACAGCTTGATCCAAAACTTGTGGACATTGAGAATCTTGTAAGCTGCAGTAATGGAGAAGCCGACACACGCCATGCCGACGAGTGCCACAATGACGACAAGCTTGGTGGTTTCGTTCATGGGCCTCCACTTCCACTCCACGTTTTCAAACTCTCCGTGGATCATCCCTGCGATGAGCCCGGTGAACGCCTCGGTGATCATGACACAGGGAACGATCTGCTTTGGGTCGAACCCCGCGATCAGCATTAAAGGGGTCAAAGCCGTGCCATACCCCATGCCGCCCGCCGAATCCATGTACTCAAAGAACGCACAGATCAGGACCACCCACCAGATCACGGTCCAGGTGATGGTCCCCACCCATCCCTTGGCTTTCACAAACGCTGAAGGGAGACGCTGGGTGAATTCGAAAGGGTTGCCTGCCAGCCACATGGCAATCAAGAAAAGAAAAATAAAGGCGCCCGCATAGATCACCAGTGTTTTGATCTGCTGGCCGCTGAGAATCGCCCTCTCACCCATGGTCTTCTTCTCAGCCTCCACGCTCCGGGCAATTTCCCACCCCATCTTTTTCTCCACTTTTTCTTCCATAAATCACCTCCTAGGAATCGAACACTCTTAAACAAGACGTGAATTGCCCTCACAAATTCTTTCGTATGGAAGAGCCCTCCTGCCTCCATCCTTCCGCGCTTTATAGGTCGGTCCATTCTTCCCGCGAATCATGTATTCAAAAGGTGTGCCATCCTTCAGGCAAAAGGCATTAAAGGGCTAACCCGGCTACGCGATTGATAAAGAATGAAAACGGACGGGCGTTTCCGCGAATCTTTCCGGCAAAAAGCTCCTTGGTGAAGAGTGGATTGTAACCTGTCAATGGACATAAGCCGCTCCTGCCAATTTACACGTATGGCCGCACCCACAACACAAGGGTGATCAAAAAGCAGACCGCCAGCGATACAATGACGTAGGTCACGGTATAGCCAAAGAACTCTTTAAGCGGCACCTTTCGCTTGTCCTCTTTTTCTCCCAGGTTCACGGCCACAAAAAGGGCCGGGGCACCGGCAATGGTGAGGTTGCTCCCGAGGGTTCCCGCCCACAGAAGAGCCCAATAAAGAGGCCAGGGGCTTATGGCCGCTTGCTTTTCCGACAGGTCGCGGATCACGTAAAGCAGGGTCAGGATGTAGGCATCATGCTCCACGATCCCGCAAATAGCGGCGGATACCCAGTAAAGAACGGAGGTTCCCAGAATCAAACTCGACTCTATAAAGGGGACCATCCAATGGGCAATGCCATCGATCACCCCTCCCTTTTCCAGCCCGCCCACAAGGGCGAAGAGGCTCACATAGAAGCAGATGGCGCGCCAGTCCAACTCCGCGAGCACCTCTTCAAAAGAGGGAGCCTTCAGCTTTCTCTTGAAGATTTCCAACAACAGAATCAGGACCGCCGCACCCGAGAGGGTGATCATGCCCAGATGCACCCCGAGGACGGGACGTATAGCCATACCGACTATGGTCCCCACAAAGGCAAGGCAAACGATCGCAGCAAACAGTTTGCTCTTGATATTTTCTGCCGGATTTTGTTCAGCCGGGTTGAAGTCCATCTGCTGGGCACGCATCTTCCGGGAAAAAATTTTGTAAAAGACAAACACCACGATCGCATAGGTCGCGGTGAGCACAAAAAAGGAGGAAGGCCGGCCTGAATGCCACAGGAAACCTCCGAACTCAATGCCCGTGACAGAATGAAGCAGTTGGGGCGGCAAGTCTCCTAAGAGAAGAGCCGTCCCCATAAAATTGGAACAAAGGCCGATGAACAGGATGGCGCCATAGGCAGGAAACTGGTACCGGCGGCTCACAGCGAACAGGACCGGCGCCATCATCAAAACGACCACTACGTTATCTACCAGCAAGGAAATGAATCCGGCTGATGCTCCTATGAAGGTGATGAAAAGCGGAACGCTTCCCTTTGACAGGATCAGAAGCTTCGCGGCCATATATTCGGGAAGCCCTGTTTTGCCCAGGTAGGTGGCTATGATCCATATCCCCACCAGAATAAAGATCACATTCCAGTCGACGACTTGAAAAGCCTGGACATCCGTCATGACGCCAAAGCCGATCATGGCACCGACGCCCAAGAAAGCGGATATCACCGTGTCAATGGCCCCAGTGATGACCAGGACAATGCTGATCAAGAAGATAGCCAGTGGAACGATCGCTGCAGCATCCATAACAACCCCTCGCCTCGGAGACCCAGGGCGCCCGGCCGGCTGGACCGATGCCTGAGAGCCCTTTAGGCATAGTTCTTTACAGTCCCCTAAACAAAATATGTGCCAAATAAGGACCCTTTTTAATGCTGCCTTATCCCGCCAATATCCCTTATATTTTCGTTCTTTTACGTTGATCGCCTGTATCGGCCATGGCGCAGCGAAACCCGTGAGTTTACAGTGGGTGTCCATCGGAAGGGGACGAAGTGAGAAAGGGTGCTGTGATCCCGGGCCAAGCATACCGGCCCCCGTGCCTTACCCAGTGCTGGGTGAAAGCCTTTCTGAAAGGCACATCCCTCGGAAAAAGCATGGCATTCCTTTTGCACCCCTTTTTCATAACACCATGGTGTCCAACGGATTAACCGAAGGATTTTGACCCCGGCTCAAAAAATCGGGCTCACGTCATGAGATCCAAGAAAGTCCAAGACATCCTCCTGCCTTACAAAGAGGGCACGCCCCTCGATCCCTTCGTCACGCTGGAAGATAAAATTGTCCGAGCCATCGAACTCATGGTCACCAACAACACCAGGTGCATTGCCGTCGTCCGAAACAACCGCCCTGTCGGGATGGTCCGCCTTCAAGATGCTTTTGAGAAAGTCGGGCTGCAAGGATCAGGAACGGCCTAGCCTCGTGTCCCCCTCTGGTAGGGGCTCAGGGAGGAAGCCTTTTCTTGCGTTCCAAGGCTCCGGGCTGGTCTTTTCTGTGACTTACCTCCGGGGGAGTTCTGCCCCCTCCGCATTCCCTTCGACAAGCTCAGGGCTGCGGTTTCCCCCAGAGGTAAGTCACGAAAAGACGGCGCCCTCTCACCAGTCACTTCAGAAAAGGCTTCGTCCCTGAGCCCCATGATTCAAAACATACCGGCTCTTCTAAAGCCCAGACCCGTAGAATCTATCCGCGTCCTCCATTGGAGGTGGAGGGTTTAGTGACAACTAATACCGAGAAAGCAAAGGCCCGGCGAAGGTGGTTCGCCGGGCCTTTGTGGTCTTTGTCCCTATGCTTGCCTGAACCCGAGACTCTCTTTGAGTCCCTGAGTGAATTAGCGCCTAAGCTTTCTGCTCTCCTTCAGAAGAATTTCCGCCTCAGCCTTTCTAATGCGCTCTTCGTGCGCCTCCTTTCTCCGCCTCGCGTTTTCCACCTTGCTCAGCAAATCCTCGAAATCCGTCGGCTTCAAAAGATAGTCAAAAGCTCCGAGTTTCATGCCCTCCACGGCGGTCTGTATAGTGCCGTGGCCTGTGAGCATAATCACTTCCACGATGGCAAACCGCCTCTTTATTTCCTTTAGAACATCGATACCGTCCATCCCCGGCATCTTGATGTCGAGTATGACCACATCAATGTTGTCTTTCTCCAATGCATCCAGGCATTCCCTGCCGTCATAGGCAACCTGAACCTCTTTTCCGACTTCCTTGAGTTTCAGGGCGAGCAAGTCCACAAAATCTTTCTCATCATCAACCAACAATATGCGATCGGGAAATTTCATCATCCGACTCTCTCCTTCACAGGCTGTTTCTCTATGGAACCTGTCCCTTTCTTTTCATTCAACCTTCCATCTGCCTCACAAAATCGCGGCATGATAACGCGGAAAACGGTTCCCTTGCCAAGCCGGCTTTCAAATTCAATGGTTCCGCCAAGTTTCTCAACCATGCTACGTGACACAAAAAGGCCGAGACCGGTTCCTTTGCCGGGACTTTTTGTGGTGAAAAAGGGCTCGAAGATTCTGTCCCGGTTTTCTTTGGGTATTCCTTCCCCGAAGTCCGCAACCTCTATACCGACCTTGTCATCAGTGCTCTCAATGCGGACTGTCACTTTTCCTTCCGTCCTGGTCGCATCAAGGGCATTGGTCAGAAGGTTGATCAGGACCTGCCTCAACTGGTAGGGATCGGACCAAATACTTCCTGGATCCCGGTCCGTCTCATGGACAATGGAAATTTTCCATTCGGTTGCCTCCGCGCTCACAAGCTCAATGCTTTCATCCACCAATTCCCGGAGGTTCACTTCATGGAACACAGGCTCCTGTTTTTTTACGGATTGCAAAAGCTGGTGGGTAATTCTTTTCGTTCTATCAACGGCTCTATCTATCTTGTCCAGAACCGCTTCAAACTCGTCTTTTAGCGGCATATTCGACAGCTCCTTCCTTTTAAGGAGAAGTCTCATCCAGTCTGCCGCCTCATGGATGATCGCTATGGGATTGTTGATCTCGTGGGCCACGCCCACCGCCATGGTTCCCAGAGAAGCCAGCCTTTCAGCAACGATCATTTGCTTTTCGATTCCAGCTCTCAGCTCTTCCTGCCTCTGATTCTCCTCCATGAGCCGGATCTTTTCGAAGGCCTGCCTGATTTTTCCGAATAGGTGCTCTATCTCTATGGGCTTGCTCAGATAATCAAAGGCTCCGGATTTGATCCCTTCAACGCCGTCCTGGGTGTTTGCATGTCCTGTCAGCAGGATGACCTCGGTCTTCGGGTATTTTGACTTGATGTGACGGAGTGTCTCGATGCCGTTCATGCCAGGCATCTTAACGTCCAGAACCACCACATCCACGGGCGTTTGTTCGAGAAGGGAAAGGCATTCTTTGCCGTTCCCCGCGGTCTCAGGCACGATCCCCCTGTTTTTGAAAACCTTGGAAAGGGAATTGATGAAAGCGAACTCATCATCAACAAGAAGGAGGCGGATTTCCTCCGTGCCGGCGGTTTTGTCCATCAAATCTTATCCTCGGCTGCTCCCCTGAGGGTCCCTGGAAATACCTTTGATCACCACCACAGACAGAACAATGGATATCATGAGAGTACAAAAGCCGACCGCCAACAAAACCATCACCGCCTTTTTCTCAGTGCGGTTCAGTACCTTGAAGGCGTCGGACAGGGATTGCTGGTACACCAGCAGCCAGTCTCCGTTTTTCAGGAAAGTCGCTGCGACTATGTTTTCTTGCCCGGAAACATCCTCCCCCTCGAAAATCTGGACCGGATCGTCGTTCTCCTTGGCTTGCTTGAACAAATCCCTGTATACGGCTATCCTTGACGAGACATCGAGTCGGGGTTCTGTCTGAAATTCACCCTCTCTGTTTAGAATGAAGGCCAATCCCGTTTCCCCAATGCGAACACCCTCCACAACCCTGTTAAAAGCATCAAAGTCAATTGTCGCCCTTAAGATCCAGGGCCTTCCCTGCTGCATGCTCCTTTTAACGGCCATGATGAAATGGGGGCGTTTGCGGAAGCCCGGAAAGACATCGCTGACGTAGCATTCCGTTTCCATAACCTTCTTGAACCAAAACGTCTCTTTGTAATTCTTGTCCAGCAGGTCGTAGGGGCCGACGTAGGCCACATGGCGGCCCTGCTCGTCAATAACGCCCAGGTCTTCAAAAACGTTACCATAATGCGTTTGAAGCCCGCCCAAGCTGTGCTTCAGGAACGCCGGATGAGAAAGTTCTTCAAAACTTGAACTTTCTGCCAGCAATTGAATGTTGCCGAGCCTTTCCTTCAAAAAATTGTCGATGTTCTGCTGGTGCTTTTGAACGAGCTCCCGGAGATGATCATGCACCTTCTCATGGTAGGATCTGTCAAATTGGTTCAATATAATGGCACTCACAAGGATCATGGGTGTAAAGGATATAATGACAAAGATCAGAACCATGTTCCTGGCCGGGGATTTCCGAAATATGTTGCCTACCTTAGCCGTCTTCATAGCCACACATGTCATCCTTCGTGCCCAGTTGTCGGCGAGCCGAGAGAGCTGTTCCCGCCTTTGAGGCGCAAGCCCTAAGGCCTAAGGCGTACGGCAAGTCGAACACGCAACTGAAATTTCCTTGCGCCATGCGCCATAAGCCGTCTCACCATATCGCCTT
The DNA here is from genome assembly GCA_037380925.1 of Deltaproteobacteria bacterium. Classification (GTDB taxonomy): domain Bacteria; phylum Desulfobacterota; class DSM-4660; order Desulfatiglandales; family HGW-15; genus JARRRH01. The sequence goes on from JARRRH010000078.1 coordinate 7,151, forward strand.
GAAGGGAATGCCCATCCCCGGCGAATGCCTCTTCGGTCTTTGGCGAAGCTCCTCTAGCCGTTGGACTCATTTCAGCCTTGCACCACCGGGGCGTTTCCTGATATGAAGTAGCAAAATATGTGCCACAGCCTCAAAGTTTTTGGAAACGTTCAAGTGTGTTCGCACAGACTCATGAAGCGGTTTCCGACACGAGGTTTCACGAAGGAAAGGGCCGGGGCCTTTTCTGAAGTGACTGGTGGGAGGCCGCCGTCCTTTTCGCGACTTATCTGTGGGGGAAGCCGCAGCCCGGTCCTCACCAAGGTTCTTGACGAGATTTAGAATCCCTCTCCTGCCGCTGTTGGTGAGGACCGGGAATGCGGAGGGGGCAAGTTTCCCTCGCAGATAAGTCGCTTTGAACGTTTCGAAATATTTGGAGACCACGGACAGGGATTAAGGACGTCAAAACCTGGAGCAATGAATAGCCATTTTTTCGGCCGTATCGACATTGACCAAATAATCGCAGGGTATCCCACCCTGGTCTTGATCTTCATTATCATTGTCTGCCTCGTGCTGGTCTCTAAGGGGGCGGACTGGATGGTCGAAGGTGTGGTGGAGTTGGCCCGGAGGACGGGTTTGTCCAGGCTGATCATCGGCGCAACAATCGTCTCCCTTGGGACCACGACGCCGGAAGCCGTGGTCTCGGTCATGGCCGCCTTCATGGGCAGCCCGGGCCTCGCCCTGGGTAATGGCGTCGGCTCGATCATAGCCGACACCGGCCTGATATTTGGACTCACCTGCATGCTCGCCGTGGTCCCCGTAGACAGGTACCTTCTGAACCGCACCGGCTGGGTGCAGGCCGGGGCAGCCACCCTCCTTGTCGTGATTGCGGTTATCACCCTCATGGGCTCCGCCGGCGAACCCACTCTGAGCAGGGGGGTAGGCATTTTCTTTCTCGTCCTCCTCGGTGGCTACATGTACGCCACTTACTATTGGGCTAGGAAGGCCAGAATCAGCATGCCGGAAGCGGAGGACAATGATCGCGAGTTGTTGCGCCCGGCCGTATGCTGGTTGATGATTGTGGGGGGCCTCTTCCTGGTCGTTATCGGTGCCCGCGTGCTTATCCCCTGCGCCTCCGAATGTGCTTACAGGTTCGGTGTGCCCGATGACGTCATCGCAGCCACCATGGTGGCCTTCGGCACCTCCTTACCTGAACTCATAACAGCCATTGCCGCCATTCTCAAGGGATATCCCGAGATTGCTCTCGGCAATGTCGTCGGCGCGGATGTGCTGAACTGCTTGTTCGTCATCGGCTCTGCCGCCGTCGCCCGCCCCTTGGTGATTCATCCTACCTTCTACACATTTCACTTTCCTGCCATGCTCGTCGTTCTCTACTCATTTCGATTCTTCATTTTCATCAATAAGGACAATAAATTCAAAAGGTGGCAGGGAGCATGGCTTATGGCTGTGTACCTCATCTACGTCATTCTTCAGTTCGCCCTGCATGTAAGCGGAGAACCAGGATAAAACGCCGCAACTGTCTTTCCTCTTCCCCTTTCCTAAGATCCCTCCTGCCCCCCTTTAGCAAAGGGGGGTTGGGGGGATTTTCCAAGCGGACTTTGCAGCCAATCCCGTCCGGGACCGGCATAGCCGGTCCACATGACCACGCCCACAGGGCGTGGATTTCTACATCGAACTAAAAAGCTCATTTCAAAGTTATTTTGGACGCCGGTGACTCCGACTTTTGCTTGAATTGATCCGCGTCTATGCCCGCCTCTTTCATCAACCGGTGCAGATATTGCCTTTGAATGCCGGCCATGTCCGCGGCCCGGCTGATATTCCCGCCACTTTCTCTCAGAAGAGCCATGATATACTGATTGTGGAACCGATCGATCATCTTCTCCTTCGCTTCCTTAAAAGACAACCTCCCGATATCCCCGGTGAACTGCGGGTAAAAGTCTTCCTCCTCCCAGTCCAGTTGCAAATCCTTGGGGGTCAAGGCCTTGGAGGTGCAGAAAATGATGCCCCGCTCGATAATGTTTTCCAGCTCCCTCACATTGCCCGGATACTCCCCTGAGATCAAGACCTGCATGGCTTCAGGCGAAATCTCCAGCACATCCTTCTGATTGACGCGGGCGTATTTTTTCAGGAAATGGTAGCTCAGCAAAGGAATGTCCTTCTTTCTATCCTTCAGAGGGGGGAGTTCGATATGCACCACGTTCAGGCGGTAATAGAGGTCCTCCCTAAATCGCTTCTCATTGATCTCCGTTTTCAGGTTATGATTGGTGGCTGCCACAAAACGAATATCCGCCTTCTTAGTCACCAAGCTTCCCACCGGCTTGTATTCGCCTTCCTGCAAGAGCCTAAGGAGTTTGGTTTGCATATTGGGGCTCAGATCGCCGATCTCATCCAGGAAAAGCGTCCCCTCGTGAGCCTCTTCCACCAATCCTCTCTTGTCCTTCCACGCGCCTGTAAAAGCACCCTTCACGTGGCCGAAAAGTTCACTTTCAATGACCTGCTCCGGAATGGCGGTGCAGTTTACGGTCACGAACTTTTTGGAACGCTGCAGGCTGTTTTTATGGATTGCCCTAGCTACCAGCTCTTTTCCGGTACCGCTGGCTCCGGTGATCAAGACAGTGGCCATGGTAGGGGCGACTTGCTTGACTCGTTCGAAAAGGGCCTTCATTACCGGCGTGGAACCAACCATGAAAGATGCGCTTTCTTGCACTGCGAGGGCTTGGCGAAGAGATAGGTTCTCCCTTACCATTTCCTGCCACTGCATCACCTTGTTCACCGTAACCACGATCCGTTCCCTGCGAAACGGCTTGGTAATGTAATCATACGCGCCCTTTTGGGTCGCCTCTACAGCGGTTTCGATGGTGCCGTAGGCCGTCATGATGACCACGGAAACATCCGGGTTGACTTTCTTGACCTCCTCGAGGAGCTTGATCCCGTCCATTTTGGGCATCTTCAAGTCCGTAATGACCATATCGAAGGATTGTTCTTTGAAGAGCTCCAAAGCCTTCAGGGGATCGCTCTCCGTGACAGCCTCATGAGCCGTGTCCTCTGCAATGATTCTTCGCAAAAGAACCAGCATATCCTTTTCGTCGTCCACAATGAGAATCTTTCCGGACATTCGTTCTCCTTCAGTCCTCTTCTGTCAAAGACAGTCCGGGTCCCCTCCCACCACAGGCTCTAACCTCTCCCTCTCGAGGGGGTGGAGGAAGTTTGGGCGGGCAATTTAATTGTAAAAATGGTCCCTCTCGGCTTGATGGAAGAGGAGTGGTGGCTCGAACAATTTATGGTCCCGCCGTACTTTGTGATAATTCCGTAGCTCACAAAGAGACCCAAGCCTGTTCCCTCCCCTTCCGGCTTGGTGGTGAAAAAGGGCTCAAAGATGTGGTCCATATCTTCAGCCCTGATGCCCACACCGCTGTCCTCAACCTGAATAACCGCTTTCCGGCTGGTCCTCTCCAAAAATGTTCGGATCCTCAGCCGACCCCCTCCAGACATGGCCGAGACCGCGTTGCAAAGCTGAGCAGGTTCTCCACCACCTCTTTACAGTGGAGTCCTTGCCTTTCTATGGTTTTCAAGTCCTCATACTCCTGAGAGCTTTCGTCCGATTTTCGCAGCAAAAGGTCGCAAAAGCCGAGGATCACCCCCAAAGGGTTGTTCACTTCATGGGCGACCCCGGCCGCCAAGGTGCCCAGGGAGGCCAGCTTCTCCGTATTAATAAGCTGCCTTTCCAGATTTTTGCTTTCTGTAATGTCACGGGCAATGCACAAGACGGCACTTACATTTCCATCTTTGCCCTTCAAGGGCATGAAGTTGGCGCTGAGCCAGATGCCGTGTTCTCCCACCTCGATCTCAAATTCGTCGCGCACGCTCCTCCCCAGACTGTAAACGTCCCTGACCACTCTGAGCTGTTTCTCCGCCACTTTTTCCGGAAACAGGGAGGACAGGTCTTTGCCCAAGAATGCCTCCGCAGGCCCTCCAAAAAAATTGGCCGTAAAGCTGTTCATGGATTGAAAGCGGCCATCGGCGTCCACAGTAAAGATGAAATCCTCGGCACTTTCCACCAGAGATCGGTATTTTTCTTCTGACTTTTTCAGCTCCTCCGTTCTCCTGTTGACCCTTTCCTCCAAAATGCGAGACCACCTCATTTCAAAAAAGAGAACCGCCGCGGCTCCCATAAGGATCACCAAAATGACCAGGCCCTGGAACGCGAACTGCCTAAAATACCCTCTGCGAACCGCATCCTCTATCTCGGAAGTCGGCGCCACAACAGCAATAGACCAGTGCCGGGGCGGCTTCTCGGAAGCGAGCACAGGACAATAGGCAATAAGCTTCTTAATCCTTCCAGTGATCCCCCGGTGCCAGCCCGAATAGTACCAACCTGTCCCCACTTCACCTCGAAGCATCTTTTCTTTTTGTATGAAATTGATAATCCCCAGGGGGATGTCCTCCGGATAGGTCTCTTCTCGAATTTCCAAGGCGCTCTTCCCGATAAAGTCGGTGTTGGGATGGTACAGAAAAGTGCCTTTTTCATCGATGAGCCAGGCGTAACCCGTCTTCCCCGACCGGATGTCTCTCAAGAAAGGATTCAGGAACCAAGAGATGTTCAGATTGAACAGAAGCACCCTTGAAGGTTCACCCGACAAGGAGGTCCCCAGAAACAGGTTTATCCCATAGGGCCTGACCTGGGCCCGGGAAGTCCAGGTACCGCTCTCGTCCAACCCTTCAACAGGTGGAAGTATTTCCAGGAGTTTCTCGGGGACCTCCTTTTGAGACCGCTGTTTGTAAGGCATAAAGATGTAGTCATCCAGTGTCTTCAAATCAATCATCTCTATTTTCCACACACCGCTTTCCAGGACGCGATGGAAAGCCTCTTGGATTTTTCTCTC
>JARRRH010000079.1:0-9538 GCA_037380925.1 Deltaproteobacteria bacterium
CTTTTTGTACTCGGTGAGCGCATTTCTAATCAGGGGCGAGAGGTTTACAAACCGTTTCACGAATTTTGGGGTGAAACGCTCAAAGAGTCCGACCAGATCGTGGTAGACCAACACCTGCCCGTCACAGTTCTTGCCCGCCCCAATGCCGATCGTAGGGATCGACAGGTCCTTTGTGATTCTTGCCGCGAGAAGATCCGGGATACATTCCATGACGATCATAAAGGCCCCTGCATCCTCAAGGTCCTTGGCGGATCGAACAAGCTCTCTGGCGCTTTCCGCATCCTTGCCTTGGACTGTGAAGCCGCTCAACATGGTGGCTGTTTGGGGTGTGAGCCCGATGTGGGCGCAGACCGGTATGCCTGCTGTGACGATCGCCTTCACCGTAAGGGCCATCTCACTTCCCCCTTCGAGCTTAACAGCGTCGCACAGGGCTTCTTTGACTAGCCGGCCCGCGTTCTCAACCGCCTTCTCAACACTCACTTGGTAGGACATGAAGGGCATATCCCCGATAACGAAAGCGCTTTCGGCGCCTCTCATGACGGCTTTGCAGTGGTGTATCATCTCATCCAAGGTCACGGGAACAGTGGAGTCATAACCCAGCACAACCATGCCCAGGGAATCTCCCACCAAAATAGTGTCAATGCCCGCTTCATCCACAAGCCTGGCGGTGGGGTAGTCATAGGCGGTCATCATGGTTATCTTTTGACCCATCTCTTTTTTCCGGCGCAACTGGCCGATGGTCACCTTGCGTTTTTCCATGAAATCCTCCTGACGCTTTAGGTTCAAATCATGCACATGAACAAACACTATGTCAATTTTTCGCGAACCTTCCTCTCATGATGTCCGGAGCCTTTGGTCCGCAGTTGAAAACCAGATCCAAGGCGGAGAGGTTGGGAATGAAATCGCCCCACAGTTGGGGGTACACCGGAGAGGGTGGGGTAAAGAAATCAAGAGCAACACCAGCCTCCCGGAAGAGTGATGGATCCAGATACTTTTTGGCCGCGCCCTGAGCCAGAAATCGGGACGCTCCCAATCTCTTGCAGATTTCAACGAGCCGCCGCTCTCCTGTCTCACGGATGTTCAGTTCCGACACAAGAACCACCCTGGAATGGATCCGGAGGTGTTCCAGGAGATGGTCAATAATCGCCATGTTGAGGTCAAAGAGCTTTTCGAAGACGCCTGAAAAAACGTGGCTTATGAATGCCAGGTGCTCTGGGAAGTAGGGAGCCCTCGCGTAGGCATTTTTGAGGCTTTCCAGGTGTTTTTTCTGCCACCGACCTTCGTGGTATATCTTTACCGTATTGATTTGCTGCAAGCCGAGCCCTTTTTTCCACACAGGAACCGTGATCCACAGAGTACCCTGGTGGTTCTTAAAGCGGTTCCGGGACATCCACGTAGTGCCTCTTGGAAACTGGACTTCGTCGAGAATGACGAAAATATCGGACAGGTGGGCTTTGTAGAAAAATCCCGGGAAGGGCGCGAAATAGGGCTGGGTAGCGGAAAGAATCATCAACGTCTCTTCTTTACAATGGCGAGAATTTTCTCTGAGCTGTATTCCGCCACGTCCGCCAACCCGTCGAGGGGCATGAAGGAGACGGCGTTTGCGGAAAAAAGGCAAGTCACCGAGGCGGGGAAATCCTCATCGGCCAGATTCACCTCGCCTTGAAAATGCCCGAGAATGGCATCAAGAGATTCTTGAATGAACCCGACCCACGGTACCAAGACCTGCTCACTGCGGGCGCGGAAGGCCCCTTGATAAGGCATGCTCCCGGGGAGGTCCTTGAAGGCTTTTAAGGGCTCAAGCTTCAAGGGTTCCGGGTTCACATGGGATGCGTAAAGAGAAACGAGAATGCCCCTGGGACCATAATCCGGCTCTCCGGAAAAGGTGATTCTGTCCGGTTCGATGGCACAGGCCTCTCCAAACGCGGTGAAGGTGAAGGTGTCCCCTTTTCTGAGTGCGGGCAAGTTCTCCTCCAAGTTCTCAGGAAGATGGTCATAGAGCTCCCGCAGATTCTGACGAAGGGTCTTTTCGTAGATTGTGCTCATCCCTATTGGATTTCCTGCTAACAATGACATCTGCCCGGCCAGATTTCATTGAGAATTTAACATGAAAGCACGACACGAGAAAAGCAGGAAAAGCTGTAAAGGGAAAGAGAGGTGGTATCGGAGTTCCTATGCGCCCGGGACCAGGTTTGAGGCGTAAACCAAGGAGATGCCGGATTCAGGCAGGGTTTTTTTGAGGAACAAGCCGATGGCCTGAGCCGTTTCCGGAAAGGGGTGGCCGATGCCAATGGCTTGGCCGTACTGCAGAGCGATCCGTTTCAAACGACTTCGAGCGCATCCTGCACTGCGGGTTGGCAGGCTGTAAATTTGGACCCCATGTGGTTATTGACGCCTTCCGCGAAAGGAACAACAGCAATGTTTTCCTCCACGATTTTGCTGATCTTCTTGGCGCCGTCCCCGACATAGAGGGCTCCGGGACCGGGATCGATATCCGCGCTGGTCGGCTCCATGGGCTGGTGGAGCATGACCTGGTGCCCCAGGGTGTGGATTTGGACCGCCAGCTCTTCGGACTTGGCCAGTCTCGGGAGGATGGAAAAGGTGATAGGGACGCCAAATTCCAGAAAGTGTCGAGCCCGGCAAAGGCTGCATCCGATATCATCAATGATCAAGGCGATGCATGGTTGAAGGAGGGAGGTGAAAGGAGGTTTGCTGCAAGCCAGGGCTCTGGAAAGACTATTGAGCCCTAGAAGGCTTCCCATGAGGAATGAGGCGCCCCTAACCAAAAATTTCCTTCTGTCTATCAAGTTTGTCTGGGTCATAAGAAGGAAATTCTTTCCAAGAATTCCAGACTCGAATACAACAAATTGTGTCCGATGTCAAGAAAAAATACCATATACTGTATTATATGCCTTAACTTGCTGATATTTATATCTTAATCAAAAAGCCATACATGTAGGATACACGTAGGCGATAGGACACAGGATGTTGGGTGTACGCCAGGTGGAATGATCGGTGGAATACCACTTCGGCGTGAGGCGAAAGGCCGAAGGCATAGGGTAAAGAAAATACAGGCAAAAAAATCCTTACAAAAATGGCACAGTCTTGTGTTACACAAGACCACAAGGACCTAATAAAACGAGAGAAAGGATCGGGGTCATGAATGATCAAGGCGACGGTCTTCTTCGGCGGATGCGTTCGGAGGCGGAAAAAATTTTTTACGCTGCTCTCTCGCGGGTCGATCCTTACGAAGCAGTAAAACGTTTTATCCAAGTCCAAGGGAGGAAGCTGTTGCTTGGACAAGGAGACAGGCCGGACAAGGTCTTGTTGTTGGAAGAGTTCAACCGGGTTTTCCTTGTCGGCGGCGGGAAGGCAACGGCACGAATGGCGAAAGCCGTTGAGGATTTGCTGGGGAAAAGGATTGTTGCAGGGGTCGTCAACGTCAAATATGGTTTCACGGAAGCCCTCTCCCGCACAGAGATCGTCGAAGCGGGCCACCCCCTTCCGGACCAGAACGGAGTGGCTGGAACGAAACATATCCTGGAGATCCTCCGGGCGGCTGAAGAAAAGGATTTGGTCTTTTCTCTCATTTCAGGCGGAGGGTCCGCCCTTCTGGTCCAGCCCGTTGATGGCATCACCCTTGAAGAAAAGCAGGCGGTGACCAGAAGTCTTTTGGCCTGCGGCGCCAGCATCGATGAAATCAATGCTGTACGGAAACACATCTCCTCCTCCAAAGGCGGTCAGCTGGCAAGAGCCGCTTACCCGGCCACCACCCTGAACTTGATGCTCTCCGATGTAGTGGGAGATCGCGCGGATGTGATTGCGTCAGGACCTTTTGTGCCGGACACGAGTACTTTCGAAGAAGCATGGGCTGTTTTAGAGAAATACAGGCTCGGCAATGTTCCCCGCGCGGTAAGGGACTACCTCCAAAAAGGCATGGCCGGAAAGGTGCCCGAGACGCCGAAAGCCGGTAATCCTATTTTTGACAAGGTCAGCCACCTCATTATTGGAAGCAACATTTCGGCTTTGGAGGCAGCCTCAGAGGAGGCCGAGAGGATGGGATATGCCTCTCTCATCCTTTCCTCCATGGTGGAAGGAGAGACACGGGAAGTGGCGCGGGTTCACACGGCCATTGCCAAGGAGGTGCTGAAGTCGGGCCGGCCCCTGCCTCCACCAGTCTGCATCATTTCAGGAGGGGAAACGACGGTGACCATCAAAGGAAAGGGCTTGGGCGGGAGAAACCAGGAGTTCTGCCTCGCCTCTGTTTTGGATCTGGAAGGGCTTCCTCAGAGGGCGGTCTTACTGAGCGGTGGAACGGACGGAAACGACGGACCGACGGATGCAGCCGGGGCCATTGTGGATCCCGCGACGGCAAGACGGGCCCGAGAACAGGGACTCAGCGCATCAGAATACTTGGAAAGAAACGATGCCTATCATTTCTTCCAAAAGGCTGGCGGGCTGCTCATGACAGGCCCGACAAAGACCAATGTCATGGATGTGCGAATCATTCTGGTAAAATAGGGAAGAAATTGAGGGATTGGAGGATTGAGGGATTGACGATCGACGATTGATTATTGACGATTGATGAACATAAAAAGTTCCTAGAATGGGGATGGAGCTGTCGGAGAAAGGAATCTTCTATTGATGATAAAGTTGGGATTGGTGAGACACTCTGTTTTAGGAGTAGTCCATTACTCCAATACTCCAACACTCCAACTCTTGGGTGACCAATGGCCAATGACAAATGACCTAAGCTTGGGTTTCTTGCCACTTTTTGACAAAATAGGGCTTTGTCATCTCGAAAGTCATGCAATCTTCCTCAATCGCCTCTTCCGCCTGGCGGGTGGACATCCTTCTGGTCTTTTTCACAAAAGATAACGTCCGGCCGAAGTAGAGGGGAATCAGGGCGTCCATCATCAAATCGCGATCGCACAGGCTGTCCCGATAAGCCACGGCGGTGTCATACAGAATCCTCGCCCACAAATCGGTAGGGAAATTGAACAGATTTCGCTTCATGCCCTTGATTTCCAAAAGCTTGTTATAGACGTCTCTGGAGAGGGTTTTCTCCCATACTTCGCCGTACTTTTCAAAGCCCTCCTGGAATCTCTTAATCAGCTTCTCCCCGTCCACATCCACCTTGGGCGGCATCTCCACCTCTCCCAAGCCGAAACCATAAATGGATGTGGGCTTGCTGTACTTGACGTTCATCCAGTACGATTCGAAGTGGCAGATGAGGTTGAAAACAGTACCCACCACCTGCCTGAACATGGGCCCCAGTGCGGCTGCCGGGTCTTTTGCCCGGTGGATTTTCGGCCGCCCCATGAAAGATTGACAGATTTGAGCGCCTTGATTTAAAGCCAGCGTGGTCATCCAGATATCGATCCCGAAATTGGCCACCGCCTCGTCCCAGATCTCACTCTCCAGGTAGACCCTCGCCAGTTCCCCGACGAAGCCGAAATCCCCTCCAATAGGCTGGCGAACCCGCCTCCCATAAAGAGCCCTAGAGAGAGGATAGGCAATGCCGTTGGTAATGGTCCCATCGTATTTGTGCCGGACATAAAGGGGAGCCACATACGAGAATTCATTGAAGAGGGGCTCACCCAGGTGTTTTATCCACTCCGGGGTAATGCTTTTCAGGTCCGCATCCACGACCACAACCGCCTTTGCCTCCAGCTCCGTTACTTTCTGAAAGAGGTTTTTAAAATTATTTCCTTTTCCTTTTACACCAGGAGGGGTGGAAATGTAGATCTTGGGCACTTGAACTTGAGTGTCCAGAAAAACCTGCTTGGTATTGTCCGGTGAATCATTGTCACAGTTGACGATAACACAGTTCGTCTGGGGGAAGTATTTGCTGAGTCCCAGGGCGGACTGCTGGGTGGGAAAGCTGATGGAATCAGCCTCGTTGTACGATGGAATGGCGACCACCAGCTCCGCCTTTTTGATTCCCTCTGGATTTACCTCCGGTTCAAACATGTCGAGACTGTCCTCCCTTCGGTGATCTGCTGAGTATCTCCAAAACCGCCTCATTCCAGCCCCTTGGCCCTATCTCTCGGGTGATCCTCAGGCCCGAGATTCTATCCTCCAATTCCGGGTAGGAGCGGCCTGATCGAACCAAAACCGGCTGGTCAACCCTTTGAAGCATGGTAAAATCATTGGGGCTATCTCCGAGAGCAACGCTGATGGGAGTGGAAGACGGTTGCTGGTCTTGATACCATGCGATCAGTTTCTCTACCGCCTCACCCTTGTCGTTTTTTCCCTGTAAATGATGGAATCGACCGCCGACCGTGACACGAAGCCCCCGACGTTTTGCCGCAGCAGCAAGGGCTTCCGTGTCGACGATCTCAGGTTCTGACACCACGAAGGGCTCGTCAAATTCTCTCATGGCGGCCAGACGGCAGTTTTCCGGGTCAAGCCCCGTCAATTGACCGATTTCGTCTTGACTCATTTCAGAGAAGCCACGAATGTTCCAACCCAGTTCTTTCCGGATCGCAGCAAGTGCCTGGACCAGGTGCTCATAAGGTAGCCCGAGGGGCCATTTCCATGAACCTTTGTCACAGACCGCGACCGGAGGCGGTGTCAAGACTCCTTCGACCGGGAAAAAAATCCCACCCCCATTCTCTGAGATGAAAGGCGAGCAAAGTCCCAACTGGACCCGAAGCACATCCATCTCTGCCCGGGTTTTGCTTGAGACGAGGATGACCGGCACGAGGGCGCGCCTGCACAGATCCAGAGCCGGTTCAGCCTCCTTCCAGCTGTACGTATTGTGATCCAGAAGCGTCCCGTCCAAGTCCGTGAATATCAAAAACATCTTCACCTTACGAAACAAATCGGTGAGGGCCTTGCATATGGGGCTTTTTTGGATCTCTTGTGCCGCCGGTCCCCTCAAGCAAACCGCCTCTTTTCATCCTCCACCGCTTCGATCAAATCGTAGTAAATTTTAGGGAGCTTGTTCACCACCCGCTCCCAGGAAACGGTTTGTGGGGTTTCGAAGAGACGGTCTTGGGTTTTTCTCTCAACCGCAATGATCGCTTTAGCAAGGCCGTTTTCCAAAAAAGGTTTGAATTCGGGATAGCTGTTGACCAGGCGCAAAAATTTCTCTGTCATCCTGTATGGGGAGGTGAGCAATTCCCCTGCATAAAGGATGGAGTTTCGAAAGACTTCTTTCACCAAATTCTCTTCACCATCCCGATCGTATTTCAAATTGCTGAAGTCCGCATCATCGGAGTACTTCTTGATTTGTTCTTCGGCCACGGCTTGATAGGTGATCGCAAGGTCGCGGAAAAAGGTATCGGAGATCTCCAGCCCCTCCTCGATGACGAGAGCATTCATCAATGTGGTGACGATGTCTACCGCCATACGATTCAACCCCTTGGTCTTGTCCTCTTGCGAAACGTCTTGATGCTTGTGATCGAAAGGTTGCTGGGTAAACATCACCTGAGCCGCTGTGGACGCTTTTCGGTAAACCTCGATGAGGGTAAATATCTCCACGCCCCAGTTGGTGGCAAAACGCATTTTCTTGAGAAGGTCGACATGAAAAGCCACTTCACCGGACAACTGGTATTGGAATCCGAGCAGAAAGTCGATAAGCCGGAGCATCTTTTCCTCCTGGCTCTCGGTGAATTTTCGCTTGAGCGACAGGAGCAGGGGGTCCAGGAGGAGCCGCTTCACCCGACCAAAGATTTCTCGCTCGCGAATTCGGGAATAGTACGCCTTCGAGAAATCGTAATTGAGGACCACCACGGGATAGAGCAGACGCTCCAGCTGAAAGCGTCTGAATGTACGAATATCGGCATCAATGAGTCCCACTGATTGCGCCCCGAGGGCAATGGCAATCCCGAAGCTCAGGAACATGTTCTTGCCTTTGCCCGGCTCTTGAATGTTGAAACCGGCCTCATTCAATCGTTCGTAAATTCCCCTGAACTCCGGGCCGTCATTCCACTGGATCAAGTGATTTCGTATGTCATATTCCTCGATCAGATTTTTCAGGAGCAGGGCTTCTTCTTCGGAAGCTCCGTCCAGTCCGAAAATAACGCTCGAGAGGTACCGGATTTCGGAGAGCTGTTTGAGGATGTTTTTGAAGACGGGAAGGTTGGAGGGCTCCAGGTATTCGCTGGCGAGCAACGGTATGATGAGAACCGTCTTCTTCCACTTGCAGTGGAGCCGAAGCTGGTTTCTGAGGTGCTTGCGATCCTGACTAAGAATATGGAACGTGGTGATACCGGTTCGATTTTGAGAGAAATCAGACACTCAGGAACCTCCGACCGGGTTGGATTCGGTCCCGCAATCTAGTGAAAACCGCCTGGTTTGTCAAACTCTTCTTGCGCCGGTCTCCTGAAGGCGCAGGCTCACCGAGCGGGATTTTTTTAGGAAACAGCCAAGAGAGGTGACGCGAGGATCGTTGCGGGTTGTTATGTCTTTCCCTCAATACCGAGGCTCCCGGCCTGGTCATGTCAAGACGTTACGGACGGGTGATGCCCGCCCGCCTCGCCTCTAAGGCTCGCGGTGGCGGGCACGCCTCTCCCCTCCACTGTCCCGGTCCTCACCAATAGAGGCGGGAGAGGAATTGTAAGTCTCTGTCTAGGCCGTTGGTGAAGACCGGGCCAGGGGGTCCCCCATTCCGTAACGGCCTGAAATGACGAAGGCCTCCCACCAGGCATTTTGGGAAAGACACCACAACCCGCATCCGAGGCCAACAGCAGATTTGATGGGATCCGGTGGAGATGGCCGCGGGGGAGGTCTTTTCCAAAGGCGCAATCAGATTCCTGCCAGGCATGCCAGCGGCATTAAATCTTCCACACAAGCGCCGACTAGCCCCATACGATGATCTCTATCGGAGCCGCGGTCCTTTGTTTTTGGCTGGGTGCACTTGTGAGGCCCGTGGGGGCGTGTGAGAGACTCAGAACGGATATTGTGCCTTTGAAAAAGATTTCCCCAAGCACATCCCTGCATCTCAGGCTAGACTTTGGGGAAGAAGTGACGTGTCGTTAAAAGAGGCGCTTTTGGGCCCGAGTGTCCTCATCCATCTTGATGCCGAAATGGGAATAGGCCAGCTTGGTTGCCACTCGGCCCCGGGGTGTTCTTTTAATGTATCCGATTTGAATCAGGAAGGGCTCGTAAACATCCTCCAGAGTGTCCTTTTCTTCACTCACCGCCGCAGAGAGGGTGTCCAGACCAATGGGCCCCCCACTGAATTTTTCGATAATGGTGAGCATGATATGGCGGTCCATCTTGTCGAGGCCGCGGTCGTCCACGCCCAGCATGTCAAGCGCTTTTCCGGCGACTTCTTCCGTGATCACCCCTTCTGCTTCAACCTGTGCGTAGTCTCGTACCCTTCGAAGAATTCGGTTGGCCACCCTCGGGGTTCCACGCGAACGCCGTGCGATTTCAAATGCCCCTTCCGTTTTGATGGGGATTTCCAACAGGCGGGCCGATCGGAGTACGATCTTTTGGAGGTCTTCAGGCTCATAAAAATCCACCAGTCTTATTTTGCGGAGGACTTGGCACTCGGTTACGGGAGCATTCCGATACCATACCCAAG
>JARRRH010000080.1:0-9293 GCA_037380925.1 Deltaproteobacteria bacterium
ATCACGGCCTGCTCGAAAGCGCTCTGTGAAAGCCCGGGGCCCTCGCCTTCGAGCGTTAGCGCCTCTTTGACGGAAAAAGGGCCGCTCGACAATCTCCTCAGGGCTGTGAGGTGCCCCCCGGTTCCTACAGCCTCTCCCAAGTCCGCGGCCAGACTTCTGACATACGTTCCACCGGAACAGGTCACCAGGAAGGTGACCTCCGGCAGTTCCACGGAAACGATTTCCAGAGAGTGAATCGTCACCCTTCTTTTTTTCAGCTCAACAGGGACCCCCATTCGCGCCAGGGCATAGGATCTCTTCCCATCCAGTTTCAGGGCTGAGAAAGCCGGGGGCACCTGATCGATGTTGCCTTCAAAATGCTGCGCTTTCTTTCGGATGTCATCCGGATCCAGGGGCGGCACCGGCCTGGTTCGAACAATCCTGCCGGTGTGGTCCATGGTGTCCGTTTCGATCCCCAGCCTCACAGTGGCCCGGTATGACTTCGCCTGTCCCATCAGGTAGGCCGACAATTTCGTGCCCTGGCCGAGGAGCATGATCAAGAGACCCGACGCAAAGGGGTCCAAGGTCCCCGCGTGGCCTACCTTCCGGATCATGAAGATCTTTCTGAGCTTCCTGACTGCGCTGAAGGAACTCTCTCGCTCGGCCTTATCGATCAGGATTATTCCATCAAGAGCCTTCGCCATTCGGGTCTTCTTGTGCATCTCCTTCTGAAGACCGGCCGGCCTTCACGTTTTGCAAAATCTTCTCCATCCGTTCGCCCGTGGCAAGGGAGGGGTCATGCTTGAACACAATGTCGGGAACGTACTTGAGTTCCATTCTCAGCCCGATCTCCCTCTTGATAAACCCCTTGGCACTCTCCAACCCTTGCTGGACCTGGATGATCTCCTTTTCATCGCCGATGAGGCTGAAATAGACTTTGGCGTGTTTGAGGTCGTTGCTCACTTGGACTCCTGTCAGGGTCACTCCCTTCACTCTCGGGTCCTTGACCCGTCTCATGAGCAGGTAGGCCATCTCTTTCAAAAGCACATCCCCGACCCTGATCGCCCTCTTTCCGGCCAGCATGCTTTGCCCTTACTTTTCCAGAACGTTTTGCTTAACGTTCAAACGGTTAACATGAATATGTCTCAAAGGTTTGCGCTGCCTTGCGCCTTATACCTTGCGCCTTGCGCCCTACGCCTTCTTCTTACACCTTCTTCGTATTCTTGCCTTACGCCTTGTGCCTTGCACCTTATACCTTTTTCATATATTCAGGATCTCTGCTCTGGAGTCCACGATCTCGGCCAGATACAGGGACTCGAGATAAGCGAGAATGTTGTTCAGTGACGCATCAACGTGACGCCGGTCATTCCCAACGGTACTGACGCCCAGTTCAATCTTCTGCCATTTGTCATTGGAGCCTACTTCCGCCACGGACACATTAAACCTGTGTTTCACCTTGTCCACCATGCTACGGACAACTTTTCTCTTGCCCTTCAGAGAACGGTTGTCATGGAGACGGAATTCAACGATCAGGGTTCCCACAACCATCGGTTAAAGTTCCGGTTTCACCTCTTCGAGTTCATAGGCCTCGAAAACGTCACCCGGCTTGATGTCCTGGAAACGATCGAGACCCACACCGCATTCATAGCCGACGCTGACATCTTTCACGTCTTCCTTGAAGCGCTTGAGGGAAGAGATCTTCCCGTCAAAGATCACCACTTCGTCCCTCAGGAGGCGCACCCGTGCATTCCTCTCCAGGCGGCCGTCTGTCACATAGCAGCCGGCCACAGCACCCACTTTGGGGATGTGAAAAACCTCTTTGATGTCCGCACGGCCGATCACGTTTTCCTTGTACTCGGGTTCGAGCAACCCGGCCATGGCCTTGCGAATGTCCTGAATTGGCCCGCACATTGAACCCGATAATGACTGCGTGGGAGGCGGAAGCAAGCATGACATCCGTTTCCGTGATGGCGCCTGTGGAAGAATGGATGATTTTGAGTTTCACCTCATCAGTGCTCAGTTTTACGAGGGAATCGGAAAGGGCCTCCAGGGATCCTTGCACATCCGCCTTGAGAACAATATTCAGCTCCTTGACCTCCCCCTCCCGGATTTTTTCAAACAGATCATCCAGGCTGACAATGCCCCGTCGAGTGACCTCCTTGGTTTTCGTCTGAAGTTGGCGATGGGCGATGATCTGCTTCGCCGTCTTTTCCTCATCCACAACGATGAATTCGTCTCCGGCCATGGGCACACCGGAGATCCCGTAAATCTCAACGGGCATGGATGGGCCCGCGGAAATCATCCGCTTACCCCGACTGTTCAGCATGGCCCTGATTTTTCCGTAGTGCTCGCCGCAAACAAAAAAGTTTCCAGGTCTGAGGGTTCCGCTTTTGACGAGTACGGTAGCCACCGGGCCCTTGCTCTTGTCCAGCTTCGCCTCAACCACCCGGCCCCTGGCCATTTTTTCGGGATTGGCCTTGAGTTCCAAGAGCTCCGCCTGCAGCTGGATAAGCTCCATCAGCTCACTCACGCCCTCACCGGTCTTTGCGGAAATGTGGGCAAATATGGTGTCGCCCCCCCACTCTTCCGGAACCAGATTCACGTCCGCCAGCTGTCTTTGAACCTTTTCAATGTTCGCTTCAGGTTTATCAATCTTGTTAACCGCCACAATCATGGGGATGTTTGCGGCACGGGCATGGTTAATCGCCTCTTTTGTTTGGGGCATGACCCCGTCGTCGGCAGCCACTACGAGGACGATGATGTCCGTGATCTTCGCGCCTCTCGCTCTCATAGCGGTGAACGCTTCGTGGCCGGGCGTGTCGAGAAAGACGATGTCGCCGCCCTTCCTCTCCACATAATAGGCCCCGATGTGCTGGGTGATACCGCCCGATTCACCGCCGATGATGTTGGATTTCCTGATGTAATCCAGGAGGGATGTTTTTCCATGATCCACGTGGCCCATAATGGTGACCACCGGGGGCCGCGAGCTCAAATCCTCGGGCTTATCTTCTGTCTCTTCAAGGGCCTGTTCCAATTTGAATTGATCCAGCTCGAGCTCGTACCCGAAGTCGTCGGCCACCAGGGCTGCGGTCTCGAAATCAAGTATTTGATTGATGTTGGCCACAATCCCGAGGCTGATCAACTTCTTGATCAACTCCCCGGCTTTTATACCCATGGCTCGGGCAAGCTCGCTCACAGTCACGGTTTGCTGAACCTTGATTCTTCGCTTGATCGCCTTGGGGGTGGTGATCTCCGTCTGCTTCAGCTTTTTCTGGCCTTCCTTGGCGGCGGCATCCTTCTTTTTGCGTTTGAGGACTCGCCCTTCATAGAGATCCGCCCTTTCAAAAATCTCCAGCTTCCGGTGACGGATTGCGCTCCGCGGGGCAACTTCCTCCTTTTCGGCCCTCCGCTTTGCCTTCTTTCGCTTCGCCAGCTTCTCCGCTTCCTCCGGCGAGGGCACGCCTTCCGCCTCCGCGGCCGGAGGTTGGGGGGTGACCGGTTTCGCCGCCGGCTCCACGGCTTTCCCTTTTTTCTTGTCGAGGACGGCTTTGAGGGGGCCCTCCTCGGCTTTTTTGATAATCTTTGCGGGCTGCTCCGCTTTTCTCTTCTTGGGCCTTTTGGCCTTCTCCTTGGGTTTGGCCGGCCTCTCCGCCTTTTGAGCCTCTGCTGCAAGGCCGGGTTCCGCGGCTCCCTCCGCCAAAGCCCCTTCCCGAGCTTCGCGAACTTCTTCGGCTTCGGCCGGCCCCGGTGCTCTTTTCTCCCCGGCCCCTCCCCTGACTCGCGGCGCAACCTTACCTTTCTTGATCTCCTTTTCAACCTTTTCGGCAACAGACTCAGGGGCTTCCGCCACTTGTTCTTCTAACTCTCTCTCTTCTTCGGCCTCCGGCTCTACCGCCACCTTCTCGGGCTCCACAGAAACGGTCTTTTTGCGACGGCGAATGACTGTGGGCCGTATCCTCTTTTCCTCAATAACTTCGGACACCACACCCGCCGCAATATCCCTCGCTTTGGCCACAGCCTCTTCGTCCAACGTGCTCATATAGTTCTTGATGCCCAGGCCCCCGGCTTTCAGCTTTTCAACCAGCTCCTTGCTGTCCATATTCAGCTCTTTGGCCAATTCGTAGATCCTGACTTTAGCCATAAAACCCCCGACGCTATGAGTTTGAGGCCTCCAAATCCGGGGCGCCACTGAGCCCGTGCAGCGGCACTTTACGAGCAGGAGAAGGACAAAGCACCGCGTTCCGGTCTCCGCCACTGCTTGGCGGGTCCTCAGTCTTTCAGCATTTCCTCAACAAAGAGTCTCACCGATTCCGGTGCAAGGGCTTTCCCCCGCCTGAAGACCCTGTGAAGGCCTCTGTTTTTCAATAATTTCTCGAGGCAGGACCGGGCATTGCACACGTAGGCCCCCCTGCCTGAATAAAGGCCGAGATCGTCTCTCACCAGACGGTCTTCCTCTCTGATCACAAAGCGGATAAGCTCACGCTTGTTTCGTTTTTCTCCACACGAGACACAGGTTCTGATCGGAATGTGGCCCCTACCCTTGGCCATCGCTCGCGTCTTCTTCTATCTCCTCCTGCCCTTCGCCGACAATTTCCTGGGCCTCACTGTCCTGGGCCGCAAGGCCGGCCTCAGCCGCAGCCGCTTCCTCTTCCTCCTTGCGCTTGACGTGTTGCCTCGCGTTTTCAATGATCTTCGCGGCCTTTTCCTCGCCGATGTCCCTCAGCTGAACGAGGTCGGCGCTCTGGGCTCCCGCCACTTCCTCCGCAGACCGGAACCCGGCCTGGTACAGATTCAGGGCCGTCTTTTCGCCGACCCCGTCGATCTTAAGCAGGGAGTCATACGCCTCTTTCAAAGACTGGTTGTAATTGGTCTCGCTTGTCACATCCAAATGCCAGCCGGACAGCTTGGAAGCGAGCCGGACGTTCTGTCCCCTCTTGCCGATGGCAAGGGACAGCTGGTCATCCGGAACAACGATCTCCATGGACTTGTCGTCTTCATCCACGATCACCCGCATGATCTCCGCAGGGGCCAGGGCATTACAGATAAACTTAGCCGGATCCTGGTCCCACGTCACAATGTCTATTTTCTCGCCCCGCAGTTCCTGGACCACGGCTTGCACCCGCGATCCCTTCATGCCCACGCAAGCGCCGACAGGATCCACATCCATGTCCCTTGACGTGACCGCGATCTTCGCGCGGCTGCCGGGTTCGCGCGCCACTTGAACAACAGACACGATGCCTTCGGCGATCTCCGGAACTTCATTTTCGAAAAGACCCGACAGAAAGTTGGGATGGGTGCGCGAGAGAATAATCTGCGGTCCCCGGCTGAACTGCTTCACATCCAGAATATAGGCCCGGATACGATCGCCTTGTTTGTAGTTCTCCTTCGGTATCTGCTCCTTTACCGGGAGCTCCGCCTCCGTTCGGCCGAGATTGACAATGATCGAGCCCTTGTCAAAGCGCTGGACTATGCCGTGAATGATCTCCCCCCGCCTGTCCTTGAAATCGTCGTAGACAATATTCCTTTCAGCCTCCCTCAGGCGCTGCATGATCACTTGCTTGGCGGATTGAGCGGCTATTCTGCCGAACTCATCCGTGTCCATCTTGATGCCGAGGCTGTCACCCATTTCACACTCGGGGTCGATCTTGCGGGCCTCTTCAAAGGATATTTCGAGGTGCTCACTGCTCACCTTTTCCACAACCTCTTTAAATTCGAAGACCTCAACTTCTCCCAGCTCATCATTGAAATTCACTTCCAGATCGTAGCTGGGACCCAGTTTTTTCTTGGCCGCCGCTTTCACCGCCTCTTCAAGGGTCTTGATCAACACGTCCCTTTCAAGGCCTTTTTCCCGGCTCACCTGGTCGATGACTCTCTTTAATTCTGTGATCATGTCCTGTTCACTCCGCGCCTTTTTTGGGTTTTGCCATGCCACTACACGTCAATGCCCGAAACACTGAGCACCTTCATGAGTGTATGTTCTCATCAGCCGAACTCATAAACCAGGTTGGCTTTGTCCACATCAGACCACGGGAGAGCCACGGTCCCCTCGTCCATGTCGATGTACAGAATGCCGCCCTCAAACCGGGTCAAGACCCCTGCAAATTTTCTCCGGCCTTTCACAGGCTCCACTGTCTTGACTTTGATCTTTTTGCCCACAGCACCTGCAAAATCCCTTTCCTTCTTCAAGGGCCTGTCGAGACCCGGAGACGACACTTCCAGTACATAGTGCCCGGTCATGATGTCCTTGACATCGATCAAGTCCCCGAGCTCACCGCTCACCCTGGCGCAGTCGTCAATGGTGACGCCCCCCTCCTTGTCAATGGTCAACCTCAGTGTCCATCGACCATACCTGGAAAGATAGGCCACGTCCACAAGTTCGTAGCCCATGTCCTCGAGCACGGGTTCAGCCAGGTCGGCGACTGCCCGGGTTATGGCTTGAACATTCTTAGACATCATCATGAAAAAGCGGGCCTCAAGGCCCGCTTCCTCACTGCAGACTGGACTGTTGCCAGTTTTATTATTGCGATGAATCCATGAAGCAATAGAGAAAACCAACACCACGTCCGCAATTCGAAGTCAGTCACCCATCCCGGAACCATGGTTGACAACCTCAAAAAGGGAGACAGGCCTCATCTTCTGGGAGCCCTTTGGAGCGGGCAACGGGGCTCGAACCCGCGACCCCAAGCTTGGGAAGCTTGTGCTCTACCAGCTGAGCTACGCCCGCCAATCCCATCGAGCACCTTCATTCTTTTGTCATGAAGGCAAAAAATGACGCTTGTTGTTAATTTTAAAGAGAAAAATTAACATATAATCAGGCAAAGTCAAGAAATATTTGATCGCGAAAAAGGCAATTCCTCCCAGGGACTTAAGGCCTCAGACCGGACGCCCGGGCAACGGTCTGTAAATCCTTGACAGAAAAAAAGGATGAAAATAGTATTACGGTAAGTTCATTGATTTTGCACCTGGCTGATAGCCCCAGGTTCTCTATAATTATGTAGCATTAGGGGGTTTGCATTTCCTTGTCAGAAGATCCAAAGCAGAGTCTTCTCGGCCTGATCAAAGCGCGCATTTTCAGAAAAAGGCACTCCGATGAGAGTGCCCATCTCACGGAAGAAATCCACGATCTCATGAATGAGGGAGAGGCAAAGGGCCTCATCTCCCACGAAGAGTCGGACATGGTCCAGGGCGTTCTGGATTTGAAGCAGATTCCCGCCCACGGCATCATGGTTCCTCGAACAGAGATCTCTTCGGGCCCCGTGGATTCGACGCTCGGCGATGCCATAAAACTCGTGAACGATTGCGGCCACACAAGAATTCCCATATACAACGAAAGCTTGGACCGGATTGTAGGTATTCTCCATGCAAAGGACCTCCTCAAGCTCATGGGGCAGGACCCTGAATCGACCATTCCCCCTGAAATTTTAAGAGAGCCCCATTTTGTCTCCCACACTAAGAGCGCCGGCGAAGTGTTAAAGGATCTCAAAGAGTGGCAAACTCATCTTGCCATCGTGACTGATGATTACGGCGGTACGGCCGGCATTATCACCCTGGAGGACATTATTGAAGAGATCGTTGGAGATATCCTGGACGAGCACGATTTGGAACCGCCCCTTCTGACGGTCATCGACGAAGAGACCGTGTCTGTGGATGCGCGCCTCGAGGTGGAAAAGCTGGAAGAACACTTCAACATCAGAATCCCTGAGGGCGATTTCGAATCCGTGGGAGGGTTCGTGATACACCTTTTGGGAAAAGTGCCCAGGGCCAGCGAAAAGGTTCGCTTTGATGATTTGGAAATAACGGTTCAGTCTGCAGACTTGCGAAAAATCCACAAAATGCTCATCAGAAAACTCCCGCCCCAAGCCGCCTCGGATCAAAGGGAGAGCAGGCCTTATGAAGGGCATTAGGCCATTTTTGTCGGGCACGCTCCCATGATGATCGCCGGGTTGAGAGCCAAATACCTCTGTGCCGTCCTGTCAGGGGTCACAATCACCGCATCGTTCCCGCCCTGGGGTCTCGATTGGCTGGCCTGGTTCGGCCTGATCCCCCTCCTTGTCGCTCTGGAGGGCACGTCCCCTTCCGTGGCCTTCAAGCTGGGACTGACTACGGGCTTGGTCCATTACCTGACTCTGATCTACTGGATCATCGTCGCTCTCGGACACTACGGAAATATCCCTGTTGTGGCAAGCCTGGGCCTATTGTTGATGCTCTGCACTTATCTGGCCCTTTATCCCGCCTGTTTCGCCCTGATTCTTTCATACATCAAAGACTCGCGGTTTGTGCTCCTCGAGATGGCAAGCCTCTGGGTTGCACTCGAATATGTGCGAGCCAAAATTCTCACCGGATTCCCCTGGTGCCTTCTGGGCTACACACAGTATAGGCATCCCGAGGTGATCCAGGTCGCGAATCTGGCCGGTGTCTTTGCCGTCTCCTTTGTGCTCGTTCTCTGCAACGGTCTGCTCTATGCCCTTTTTCTGAACCGCCGGTTGCTGAGAAACAGGGCGTTCAAATGGGAATTGACGGTTATCTTTCTGGTCGCCTTTTTCACTGCCGGATACAACTACCAGCAGATTTCCAGCACGGAAGAACCCCACAAAAAGACCACGGTTGCCGTTGTCCAAGGCAATATCGATCAGTCCATAAAGTGGAATCCCGCGTTTCAGGAAAAAACGATCCGGACATACCGGGACCTCACACGAAGAGCATCCAGGCTCGGCCCGGACCTGGTTGTGTGGCCCGAAACAGCGGTGCCCTTCTTTTTCCAGGACCACGTGGAGCTGGCCTACGAGGTGACTCGGGCGGCCCGGGAATCCAGGGCCGATCTCCTTTTCGGCAGCCCCGCCTATCGCGAGGAGGACGGGCAAACCGTGTACTACAACCGGGCCTATCATGTGTCGCCCCGGGGACGGGTGTCCGGGTACTACGACAAGGTTCACCTGGTTCCTTTCGGCGAATACGTCCCCCTGAAACGTTTCCTGCCCTTTGTCCATCGCCTGGTCGTGTCCGCCGGTGATTTCTCGCCCGGCGACAAGATGGAGCCCCTGACGCTCACCAGCCTTTCCGCAGGCGTCCTGATTTGCTTTGAAGTCATCTTCCCGGAGCTGGCCCGGGCCCAGGTGAAAAACGGCGCCCGCCTCCTGGTCAATCTCACGAACGACGCCTGGTACGGAATGACAAGTGCGCCCTACCAGCACTTCTCCATGGCCGTTTTCCGGGCTGTAGAGAACGGCCGGCCCCTCGTCAGAGCCGCCAACACGGGGTTCAGCGGATTCATCAACCGGCGAGGGCAAATCATGGATCAGGGGTCTCTCTTTACA